>PLBX01000431.1 GCA_003135495.1 Acidobacteriaceae bacterium
GTCTCCGCATCCAGCCAACTAATTTGTTGCCAGCTGGGATGAAAATCACATCCTATAATCATCATGAGCGAAGGCTCCTTCCTTCCCAAGGAGCCTTACTCCTCAAACCAAGACTACCGGGTCGATCGAGCCTTCGCTCTTCTCCAATCAACTTCTCGCCTTTGAGAAGTGGCCAGATTCCGAACCTCAGAAGAACTCGCCCATCTGAGCCGCGTTTTGACACGAACCGGGGAAACTGTTCAATCCCAGCCCCTGCATCAACAACCGGCAAACGTTTTGGTGCTGATACAGCGTCTTTGACTGGTACCCCTTCTTGGCCAGCGGACTGATCACCAGCGCGGCAACCTGTCCGCCGCCATACTGCGTGTCGTTGTCATACGATTCATCGAACACGATTATGAGCAGCCCGTTCTTCTGGAAAGTTGCGCTCGCAATAAGAGGTGCAATGTTAGCCTTAAGCCAATTGTCAGCCTGGCCCAAGCTTCCGTCGTGCCCGTCATCCTGCATGTTGGGAATAATGAACGAATACTGTGGAAGCTGGTCATTCTTCAGATCGGCAGCAAACTCCGAGAACGGAACCAGATTGTTCAACTGATTCTGGCTGTTCACTACGTCGGTAAAATACGTGAACGGGTTGTGATGTTTCGCATAAGGATAAACGTCGCCTCCCGTGTAGCCGACCCCCGGTAGACCCTCTGCGTAGGATTTCCAGCTCTTCCCCGCCGTCAATAGATGGCGAACTATGTTGTCCGCGTTCACCGTTCCCGAAAAACTGTCGTCGTTGGTGATGATCTGGCCCGTGGTCAACTCAAAGTAGTTGCCGAGCGACGGGTGAGTGTTAGCGAAGTAATGAGTTGCCAGCCCGTACTGCGCGGCCAGGCTGTTCAGGTAGGGCATAGATGAGGCCGAGCCTCCAATTACGCTGGAGTAACTGTGATTTTCCTCCATCAACAGGACAACGTGCCCGAATGCGGGAACTCCGGCTGGCGTTACCGTAACGCTAGTGGACGCATTGGCTGTCCCGCCCGCTCCCTGCGCCGTTGCGGTGTAGGTGGTTGTCGTGCTCGGTGTAACCGTCGCCGATCCATTCGCCACAAATGATCCCACCCCGGCGATGCTCACTGAAGTCGCATTGCTTGTAGTCCAGCTCAAAACTGAGGATGCTCCCGCCACAATGCTGCTGGGCTGCGCGTTGAACGAAACCGTCGGCGGAGGATTTTGATTGGAACCGGTTACGGTCACCACCGTTGTGGATGCAGTCTTTCCCCCCGGTCCCGTTGCCGTCGCCGTGTAAGTTGTCGTCACTGCGGGAGTGACACTCAGCGATCCACTGGCCGGGACTGTGCCGACGCCGCTGATGCTGACCGAGTTCGCATTGCTTGTCTTCCAACTGAGGACCGTCGACGCGCCGCTCGCCACCGTACCCGGCTGAGCGGCGAAGCTGATCGTAGGAGCTTTCTGCTGGGCCGTGGATGGCGAACTGCTTTGCGCGCCCCCACAACCAATTGCCGCAATCAGAACTGCAAACAACAGAACTGTAAATAAAAAGACCAACGCTGATATGCGCAGGGGATACCGCATAAAGTACTCCTTAGATCGAATGAGTGGGGCGAAGTGACGAGGCCAGGCTTGGGTTGACTTAGATTCTAAGCACCTGTCCCTCGCACCCGCAAGCCCACAAGGCACAAGTAAATACTCGGAAGTACATCGGGAATTGCACGCACCACAGCAGTCTTTGCCTGATGAGCGACGGAATAAAAGGGGTACGCCGCTTCTCGCGTTTGAGAAGTGGCCTGCCAACCCTGAAACCATCAATCACCCGGCTACACGCCCCAAGGCTGGACCTCCGCGAGCACACACACTCCTGGACTCCAGCAGTGTTATTGAAAGACTCTGAGCGATTGACGCGTCCCTCTTTATTTTTATCGATAATTGAGCGCTGGCGTATACGAATGTGCCGCAGAAATCGGTTCTCGCACCGTTATCCGAACTGCGATGCTGCGGCGTCAGTCACACCGCGCGCTTGGCGTATCTCTGTAGCATGATCAAAGAACCTACGAGCACGAGCACCATCACGGTGAGTACGCCTAGCTCCTGCATGGCATGCCGGAAAACCACCTCGTCCGCTCCCGGCAGCTTGGGTACTTCCGCGGTGAGAACCAGAACCCTTCGGATTACCGCAATCAACGCCACCACGAGGAACGGCTCGGCAATCAGCCCGCGCTCACGAAACGACACCTGCACCGTATACAGCAACTCGATGACCAGCAGTATGAGGAGGATTTGATCAAGAAGGTTCACGGCTTGTCCGCCCAAAGCGCGCGTCCACAAGGCCAGCACCACACTCTTAAGCGCGATTATCAGCAGCGTGACTGCGACAATCGTCAAGAGTATACCGAGGCCGACATAAACAAGATCTTCGACCGAAGAAAGAGTTCGCACTACTGCTCGCCGAACTGGATGGGATGCGTCTTTCTCGGTTTCGTTCACGGCGGGTGACCAACATCTCTCGCGGAAGTATAACCTCAGTTGTTTTTTAAACGTAGGCCCAAAAACAACTAAGGGTGCGCCACTTCTCGCGTTTGAGAAGTGGCCGACAGTACAATTGGTTAGTAGGACCAGCACACTCGAAAAATAATTGAACACTGCCGACATTGTTAGAGAGGCGATATTACGACAGTGAAGCCAGCTAATCCGTCGGTTTGCGGCGCGGCTTCTGTTTTTTCGAGATTGATCGAATGATGAGTTTGCCTTTGCCGCTCGCAGGCAACGGCCTCTTAGCCTGTGCAATGGCAGCGGCGATGAGCTCCTCGACCCCCGGATGCGCCAGTGTCGCCGCCGACTCAATCCTGATAAAACGGTTCTGGCTGCCGCTGCCGAGAAGCAACTTCAGCGGATCGGGGAGAGAGGTCCCATAGTAGAATGACAGCCCAACTCCGTTCGCGGCTGCAGCAATGGAGACGATGCAATCGGATGGTCGTTCGGTCGAACAATACCAATGACGAAGAAGTTGTAGTTGTCATAGACCAGTTCGTTCGCAGCGGGCAGGCGCTTGCGTAATGTCTTGCGTGCGGAGCGGATCACAGCTGCGTTCTTTGAATCAAACTTGTCGATAAAGATTTCAAGTTGGTCCTCGTCGGAGGCTCCGACCTGCGGCGCAATTCTTGTCCTAGTCTTCATGGTGGATTGAACAGTGCTATGAGCTTATCCCAACCAGGTGGTTGACGAAAACCGCCGCTTTCACCGATTAAAGGGTAGTCAGCGTAATGGGGATGTTACAACAACTATCCACCGCAGAACTACTCTCGCTCCTGATGCAAATTGTTTCACATTGACACGAACAGGGACAGGGGGGACAATGGCCACCGTTTCTCGGGGTCAAAAGGGAAATTCCGGCTCGACCCGCGACCGGGGCTGCGTCCCTTCCTCGGCGGGCAGGCAACTTCGGAATCATTCTGTACCTGAGGATAGGAGAGCGTCCATGCAACGAACTCGATTGAGCCGAACGCTAGTCGTCTGTTGCGCGGTTGTGTTCGCCGCCATCTGCCAGACTGCCGTGGCCGGGACTCTTTGCGTCAATCCGGCCGGTTCCCATAACTGCTTCTCAAGCATCCAAACCGCCGTCAATCATGCCTCGGCGAATGATCTCATCGAGGTTGAAGCCGGCACTTACAAAGAAGAAGTGGACATTGGCATTCCACTCGCGATCATCGGTGCGGGCGCCCACGCCTCGATTATTGATGCCGCCGGTCTCGCGCATGGCATTTTCGTGGATGGTTTCGACCACCCCGGCCTAAAGCAGGTGACCATCGCCGGACTCACAGTAGAGAATGCATTGTTCGAAGGCGTTTTGGTCGTGAGCGCTTCGGATATCACGATCCAAAACAACAACATCATCAACAACGATACGACCCCAGGCCTAGTTTTCACCGGGGCGCTTACCGGTTGCCCTAACCAGCCTGGTAACGGCGTTTATGAGACCGATGAAACCGGGGATTGCGGCGGCGCCCTTCACCTGGTCGGGACAGCCAACTCGATCGTTTCCGGCAACCTTATTACCGGCAATGCGGATGGCGTCCTGATCAGTGACGAGACCGCCGAAAGCCATGACAACCTGCTCATCCACAATACAATCAAGAACAACCCGTTGGAGTGCGGCATCGTGCTTGCTTCGCATCCGCCTTCGGGCAAGACCTCGCCACCTTACGCTCCGCACCATGGGGTGGACCACAATACGGTGGCGGAGAACATCTCCACCGGCAACGGTGTGCAAATTGGAGGTGCGGGGGCGGGTATGTTTTCCGATGGAGCGGGGCGCGGCCGCGTGTCAGACAACGTGATCATCGGGAACACCCTCACGCATAACGGACTGGGAGGCGTCGCTCTGCACACGCACGTGGGACCCGCGTTTGGGCTNNGTGGGAATCAACATCAATAGCGGCGATGGCGGTTCGCCGGTTCGTGGCACCGTCATTTCCCAGAACGTGATCAGCGATGAGGATATTGACATTGCGGTCAATACTCCGTCCGAGGTCGACATCCATCTGAACTCTCTGCTCGGGGGCGGCATCGGGGTGGGGGACGTTTGTGCGCTAGACGGTTCGTCGGTGTGCACCGGCACGGTCGATGCCACCGAGAACTACTGGGGATGTCCTGCGGGTCCGGGTGGGCACGGTTGCACGACCATCAGTGCCCCTAGGATTCTTTGGACCCCTTGGCTCCAGAAGCCTGTAGGCAACCACTAACGCTTTCGGCGGCGCGGTACGGATCTCCACGTTTGACACGCGCCGCTTTTGCAGCGCAGCTCCCGTTCTTGTCGGGAGCTGCGCCTAAACTTGCGGGCGCTCTGGAAAGTCGAGCGGGTGGCCCATCCTTTCTGTCGTCGATTTTCTCCTGTTCCATAACGGAACGAGGGTGCCCCATCCTTGCGCTTTTGCAAGGGTGGGCCACGATGCTGCCGCTACGATGAGCTCCTCATGACCCGCGGCCTGCGTTGCTGTACACTTTTTGTTCGTGCCAGCCGACGGCGAAGAAACAGCACAGCACCCGCATTTACTGAGAACTGATAGCTGACAGCTGAGAGCACACAAATGCCCGTAATCACCTATCTCGAAGCCATTCGCCAGGGAATCTACGAAGAGATGGAACGCGATCCTTCCGTCTTTTGCCTCGGCGAAGATATCGGCATCTACGGCGGAGCTTTCAAAGTCACCGATGGTTTTATCGACCGCTTTGGACCGGAGCGTGTGATCGATACTCCGATCGCCGAGTCGGCCATCGTAGGCGCAGCCTTCGGCGCGTCGCTCACCGGATTGCGTCCCGTAGCCGAGTTCCAGTTCATGGACTTCATCGGGTGCGCCTTCAACCAGATCAGCAACATGATCGCCAAGACGCATTACCTCTGGGGAGCGCCCGCCCCGCTCGTCCTGCGCGGCCCCAGCGGTGGATATGTCCACGGCGGCCCATTCCATTCGCAGAACCCCGAGATGTGGTTCGTCCACAATCCTGGCCTCAAAGTCATCTGCCCGGCTACGCCCTACGACGCCAAAGGCCTGATCAAGGCCGCTATCCGCGACAACAATCCTTGCATCTTCTTTGAGCACAAATATCTCTACCGCCGCATCAAAGGCGAAGTCCCAGCTGAAGATTACATCGTCCCCATCGGCAAAGCGAACATCGTCCGCGAGGGCCGCGACCTTAGCATCATTACTTATGCGGCAATGGTTCACACCGCCTTGGAGGCTGTCGAGGTTCTGAAGAACGAAGGAATCGATCTCGAAATCCTCGACCTGCGCACTGTCTCGCCGCTTGACCGCGAAGCCATTACGCAGACCGTGAAGAAGACTAACAAAGTCATAATCCTGCACGAACACTCGCGAACCGGCGGCTTGGCAGGAGAAATCGCCGCCATCATCAACGAAGAAGCCTTCGACGATCTCGACGGCCCCATCGTCCGCATCGCAGGCCTCGATTCGGCAATCCCGTTTTCGCCGCCGCAGGAAGAACACTACCTGCCAAAACTAGAAGACGTAGTCCGCGAAGCACGCCGCCTCAAAGCGTATTAAGGTATTTGAAACAAAAAATGAAACGTGTGGGAACGGGCGCCTCGCCCGTCCAAGC
>PLBX01000338.1 GCA_003135495.1 Acidobacteriaceae bacterium
TTCAGCAATACATGAAGCAGGCAGTCGAATACTCGCAAGACCGCCCCGTGCTCATCGACAAGTTTCTGGAAGATGCAATCGAAGTCGACGTCGATGCACTCTCCGACGGCGAAGACGTGGTGATCGGCGGCATCATGCAGCACATCGAAGAAGCGGGCATTCACTCCGGCGACTCGTCTTGCGTGTTGCCCGCCGTCGACATACCAGAGGCATTGCTCAAGCGCATGCGCGATTACACATTCAAGCTGGCCCGTGCTCTCAAAGTAATCGGTCTGATGAACGTGCAATTCGCCATCCCACGCCGCTCGCATGTCTCGAGTGGGAAGGCGGGTGCAAGTGTCGGGAAAGGTGTAAGTGTGGGGACGGGCGCCCCCGCCCGTCCAAGCGGAGCGGAGCTCCGCAGCCAAACCGCCGATGGGAACGACATCGTCTACGTGCTCGAAGTAAACCCGCGCGCCTCCCGCACCGTGCCCTTCGTTTCAAAAGCAACAGGCGTTCCCCTGGCCAAAATCGCCGCTCGCCTGATGACCGGCCGCAAACTGCGCGAATTCCTTCCCGAGAATATCGAACGCTCCACTGACCTCGATACCGGACGCTGCTTCTTTGTGAAATCTCCAGTCTTTCCCTGGTCGAAATTTCCCGGAGTCGACACCGTGCTCGGACCAGAAATGCGCTCCACCGGAGAAGTCATGGGCATCGCCGACAATTTCGGCGAAGCCTTTGCCAAAGCTCAAATCGCCGCGGGACAGCAACTCCCGATTAAAGGAACCGTCTTTGTCAGCGTCACCGATCACGACAAGCCCGCTGTGGTCGAGGTCGCGCGCCGCTTCGTCGACATGGGATTCAAACTGGTCGCCACACATGGTACGGCTGATTACCTCGAAGAAGCCGGCTTGGTGGTTGATCGTGTTTATAAAGTTAAAGAGGGCCGCCCCAACGCCGTCGACATGATCAAGGCCGAGCGTATCCAACTTATCGTGAATACGCCCCATGGCCCCGACCCGTATTTCGACGAAAAAGCTATTCGCCGCGCAGCAGTAACCGCTCGTATTCCGACCATTACAACGCTCTCCGCTGCCCGCGCTGCCGCCGAAGGCATCGCCGCGCTCCAGCGCGGAGAAATTCGGGTGCAAGCTTTGCAGGCATTGCACGCCGAGAGACTGGCTGCCAAATAATCTAGAATCAATAATCTAATAATCTATATCCTGGAAACCTTGAATCTATGAGCAGAGCTCTCGTGATCGGCACCGTTCTCGGTCTTCCCATTCTTATTGCTGCTTTCGTTCTAGGTCCGGCCGCGTTCGATCTCATATTCCGTCGCCAGGCTCCGGAGCGATTCTTGGTTCCTTCCGGCTACAAAGGTTGGGCGCGCGTCGATTTTCGCCAGAAAGACGCTGCTCCCTTGGCAATCGAAAACGGACGCACTTTACTGAAACTCGATGACCACGCAAGCCTGCGAACATCTTCCAATCCGCCGTCGCTACATGGTAAAGATGAATTCTTCTATTACACGGGAGGCCGCCGCACGCCGCTCTCCAACGCGGGCGTTTGCAAAGGCGGCATGGTCTGGCAGATCGAGACCATGGTCGACGAACGAAACTCTACACCTTTCGTCCGCTTTTTCATTGGAACTGAAGCTGAGTACCGTCACGCAGTTGATCCAAACAACAACATGCCCGGATGCGAATAAATGAAAGGTAACTGCTCTACTCTGGCGCGCTGGATTCGTAAGTTCGCGAGCTGCTACGATTTGTAGGGTCCCGCCCGGAGGGGAGAATGGCCGGCATCGTTGCGTTTCATGTCGTGATGTTGCTTCTCGTCGCGGGAGTCGCAACCCGAGTGCTGCCGACGCAACGCGTCAGCACTGTTCTCGGCTATTTGCATAAAAGTATCGGAATTACGACTCCTTCGCTGGAGCAGGTGCGTCCGGTCGCTTTCATATGGATTGGATCACTAATTTTCATGGTTGACGGATGTATTTTTGCGTTAGTGTTGATTGCGTCGCTGACAAACTCTCGATGACAAATTTGCCGGCGGCAGTTCATAATCGAGGCGCAAGGTTATTCGTAACTGCCTGGCGACTAAATGAATAAACTTTAATCAATTGCAAACGGGGGCTTGATGCTTTTATCCGGAATTTTTCCACCGATCACCACGCCGTTCTATCCTGAAGGCGAAGTCTATTACAAGAAGATCGAATCAAATGTAGAGCGCTATTCGCGCACTCCGGTAGCGGGCATCGTAGTGCAGGGCTCGACTGGCGAAGCCATTTTCCTTTCCGATCAGGAACGCCGCGATGTGCTGAAAGTCGCGCTTGCCGCCGCCGCACCCAACAAAGTGATGGTCGCAGGCACCGGAAGCGAATCGGCCCACGAGACGCTTCATCTCACCGAATACGCCGCTGAACTCGGATACGACGCTGCCATGGTGCGCACTCCGCACTATTACAAGAAGCAGATGCTCCCAGCGAACCTGCTCGCGTTCTATCGCACCGTCGCCGACCGCTCCGCGCTGCCAATCATCATCTATAACTTCCCGCAAGCAACCGCTTACGACATTCCCGCCGAGGTGGTGATCGAACTCGCCGCCCATCCCAACATTGTGGCCATCAAAGAATCGAGTGGAAATCTGGATAAGGTGAAAACAATGGTCGAAGGCACGCGCCACATTAAGCGCCAGGCCACCGTGACCGAAACCTTCGAAGCGGTAACCCCGCGCATGCTCAGTGCCGCCGCTGCCGAGAGTGAAAAGCAAAGCAGGGAACTCGTGAGCGTAGCCTCGCTAACCGCCACCTCCGAATCAGTGGAGCGACGGGCGTCCCCGCCCGTCCCCGATACCGCAGAAAGGGCTGCGAAACCCTCATCGTCCGCCGTAACCGTAGTTGGAAAATTAAAAACGCGCCAGAAAGAAGTTGGCTTCCAGGTGATGGTAGGCGCCGCTCACCAGCTAGAATCGTCTCTCGGGATGGGCGCGGTCGGAGCCATTCTCGCCTTCGCCAGTCCCGCGCCCATGGCCTGCTACGAAATTTACGCCGCCATCAAAGACGGAGACATCGCTCTGGCCCGCGAAAAGCAAGAACGCGTGAAACTAGCTACCCAGCGCGTAGTAGGCGAGTTCGGAGTCCCCGGCGTGAAGTACGCCATGGATCTCAACGGCTATTTCGGAGGGGCATCGCGCCTGCCATTCCTGCCGCTCAACGCTGATCAAAAAGCCGAGATTGAAAAGTTGATGGCGGGTATACGTAGTTAGATACCATGGGTTACATTGCCCGGCTGGCGGTAACTATGTTACAACTCGCACTCAAATGAAAAAGAGTGTGTCCGTACTCGTGGTTATCCTGGCGTTTGTCGTTGGTCTTTGGGCAAAGGACTCAGCGATAGTTTTGCAGTGGCCGCAAGACAAGCCCGCGATCAAACTCGCTTTTGGAAAATTTCAGCAGGTCGGCTCACTCGCCGGCCAGAGCACGTACGTATGCGATGTCGTAGTCGAAAACCTGACTGACAAGCTAGTGCCGCGCGCGTCCTTTACTGTCTACGGCAACGATAGAAATAACGTTCGAATTGGCGACGGACTTTTGCTTGTGTCGGATCTCGGCCCCCAACAGCGGGTCAAGGCGCGATTGCAGTTCACGTCCGTTGGCGTACCGGCCAGTCTCACACTCTCAGCCAAGAAAGATATGCTAGCCGCTCCCGGCGCCAAGACAATTCCGCTGAGGGTGCTGTCGGTTCCACCAGGCGCACAGCTTAAAGTCGATGGACAAGATGTCGGTTCCACTCCCGTGATGGTTAAACTCACAGTTGGCAGCCATAACCTTGAACTTACAAAAGAAGGTTATGCGCAGGGAAGCACTCCTCTAGAAGTCACCCCTGACGAACTTCCTGGCGGCAGCATCACCGTGGAGCTTGGCGGTCTGTCGCGGGATACCATCGAGTTACGAGACGGCGTAGTTCTTCTGGGCGATGTCCTTTCAATGTCGCTCACTTCGGTTGTGATTAGAGTCGATGGTAAAGAGCAAACCTTAGATCGCAATCAGGTAAAAAAGATGATGCTGGTGGAGCGCCAGGTCACTCTGCAACCCGCCATCACCCAACCAGCCCCCTCCGTCCAGTCCCAGCCCAATCACTGGCGCTAGAATTTCACTTGGCAGATTCCTTGGAGTTGCGCTCTCCCGGCTCTTGTGATGTGCGGCGCGTTTTTCTACACTGGGAACGGGCATCTAAAGCATGTCGCACACCGCGGCAGGTAGCTCAGATTGCGGAAAGTAAGATCGCACACTACTGAGCGCGAAATCAAAGGAGCAATTCATGGCGACCACCACGCAGCCGGCCACCCACGAAGCCACCAAACAACTCATCAACTACCGCACCGACGCCGGAGTGGCCGTGATCGAGATGAACGATCCTCCCGCAAATACTTACACCTATGAAATGAACCGGCAGCTTGACGAGTGCATCCTCAAAGCGCGCATGGATAACGATGTGCACGTGATCGTGCTGACCGGCGTCGGCGACAAATTTTTCTCCGCCGGCGCGAATATCAAGATGCTCGCCTCGGTCGATCCCACGTTTAAGTATTACTTCTGCTTGCACGCCAACGAAATGCTGCTGCGTCTCGAACACACGCCGAAGCTGGTTATCGCCGCCATCAACGGCCACTGCGTCGGTGGAGGCCTCGAAATCGCCATGGCCGCCGACCTGCGCATCGCCCGCAAAGATGCCGGCAAGATCGGCCTGCCTGAAGTCAACCTTGGTGTCCTTCCCGGCACCGGAGGAACGCAGCGCCTCTCGCGCCTGGTAGGAAAAAGTAAAGCCATTGAACTGATGATCACTGGCAACACGTTCTCTTTCGAAGAAGCGCAGGAGTACGGCATCGTGAACGACATTTTTGAGCGTGACGGCTTCATGGAAAACATCATGGAGTACGCGCGCCAGTTCACGCCTCCAAACAAAGCAGCCAAAGCCGTAGGCCGCATCAAGCGCGCGGTACAGACGGGGTGGGAAATCCCGATGGAGTCGGCATTGGCCGTTGAACGCGAGAATCAGCAGATTCTTTTCCAAAGCGACGATGCCAAAGAAGGCTTGGCCGCATACGTAGACAAGCGCCCGGCTGTATTTACGGCGAAGTAAAGGCAAAAGCTTGACCACAGAGGACACAGGGGTTTCACAGAGGATCACATCGAATGCCCTGTGGCTTTTCCCCGTGACCTCTGTGCTCCCTGTGGTAAAGATTTGAGGTTTTTATGCCAGGCAAAGTCGCAAAAATCGGAAGCTTCAGCGAGTGGGTCGGAATATTCAATGAATGGCGCAAAGAAGTCGGCGTCAATAAAGATGACGTCGAGGCCTTCCACTTCGATACTCTCTACGGAGCGATTGAAAGTGAAGAAATTCAGTTCGGCGCCTACAAGGGCCGCAACAAGTGGCAGAACCTGCGCCAGGTGCCCACGCAACAGATGCGAGACGCCCTGATGAACATGATCATTTACCAGGGCGACACCGAATTTGCGAGCGTGGAGCAGCAGCGCAATCTGTTTGAAACCGCGCCCACCGAATGGGATCGCCGTGCCCTCACTCGCGTCATGATCGAAGAGATGCGCCACGGTTGGCAGATGTGCGCGCTGCTCATCGATTTCTTTGGATCATCCGGCAAAGTAGAAGCGCAAAAAATGCTGGAGCGCCGCGCCTTCGAAAACGGCCGCCTACTCGGCACTTTCAATGTCGATGTCGATAACTGGCTCGACTTTTTCACTTACACAGATTTCGTCGATCGCGACGGCAAATTCCAGTTGCAGATGCTGAAGTATTCATCGTTCGCGCCCCTGGGCCGCTCCACATCGTACATGCTGCGCGAAGAAGCCTTCCACATGGGAACTGGCCACGACGGCCTCCGCCGCGTGGTTGAAGCTGGAGTGATTCCGCGATGGCTCCTGCAAAAGTATTTAAATAAGTGGATCTCCAGTTCCTTCGATCTTTTCGGCACCGATCACTCATCGTCCGCGCATTGGGCCTATGTCTGGGGAATCAAGGGCCGTTACGATGAACTACAGAACGGCAAAGCCGCCGATCTCGATGACCTCAACGACTACAGCAGGCACCTCTATCGTCAGGAAGTTTCTGGACTAGTCGAACGCCTGAACACCTTTCTGAAGCCGGGCGAGAAAAGGTTTTATACGCCTGACATTCACTTCAACCGCAGCATCGGACGATGGTCAGGCCAGAAGTATCATTGCGAAACTGGCGAATCGCTCGATGACCGCGCCTACGAGCAGCATTGTGAAGAGAATTTGCCCAGCGCAAAAGATAAAGCGCTGCTGCTCGACATCATTCGCAATGAAAAGAAGTGGATCAAAGAGAAAGCCGGTGCCCGCGATCCGCTCTCCACAATCGGCGAGCCGCGCAAGTCGGCCATCAATATTTAGTTATTGATCTGTAATGGAGAATGGAGCGACGGGCGTCCTCGCCCGTCCCCCGAGCGGCTATGCGGCGCGATCGCTAGAAACAGGGCAGTCTCTGTGACCACTGTGCGACCCCAGTGCTCCCTGTGGTAACGGTTTATCCTCGAAGATGGCTATGGCCGCGACAAGTCGAGTGCAACTCCAAATAGCGTCACCCATCGCTCGCATAACGCTGCATAACCATCCACTAAACGTGATCGACCTCGCGATGGCGCAAGCGCTACAGAAGACTCTCACCGAAATTGAATCGCTCCCCGATATATCAACTATCGTTCTCGAAGGCCACGGCTCGTCCTTCTCCGCTGGGGTCGACATCAAAGCTCACGTCCCCGAACAAATCCGCGAAATGCTCACAAATTTTCACGCTGTAATTCGCGCGATTATCGCCTCCCGCAAAATTGTTATCGCTGCAGTGCGCGGTACTTGTCTTGGCGGAGGCGCGGAACTTGCCATNNGTTTGCGACATGGTTTTCACCGCATGCGATGCTAAATGGGGATTCCCCGAAATTAAACTTGCCTGTTACCCTCCGGTCGCGACAGTCGCACTTGCCGCGATCATCGGCCAGAAGCGCGCGTCCGAACTTATTTTTACCGGACGTCAATTCTCAGGCGACGAAGCGGTGGCAATCGGCTTGGCCAATCGATCTGCAACCCATGACGAGCTGGGACCTCTCATAGAAAGCGTGCTCTCTGAACTGAGCCAGCTAAGCCCGGTTGCGCTGTTCCATGCCAAGAAGTCAATGTATGCGTGGAATGCGGTTCACTTTGATAAAGGCTTAGATCGGGCGGAGAAGATATATCTCGATGAACTCATCTCGACCGCGGACGCGCGCGAGGGTATTATTGCTTTCCT
>PLBX01000563.1 GCA_003135495.1 Acidobacteriaceae bacterium
ACGCGGGCGGGGCGCCCGCGCCACACTAACTCGTTCGATTTCTTACGGGGCTTCGATTAATTCCATTTTGCCGGTCCGCGTGCGGTGCAAAACGAATAGGGTTCCTTTGGGATCGCGAAATATGAAAACATCGCGGTCGCGGAAGTGGGCCTCTTTGATGGCTTCTTCCAATGTCATGGGCCGGAGTGCCACTGAATCCGTGGAGTGCACCAAGTGCACTTCGGTGGTCTTCGCTACGGATGGAAATTTATGAACTAAAACGGAGACGGTGGATTTTTCGGCCAGTCCGAGCGTAGTTTCGAGGCTCTCTTCGAGGGGCTTGTTTTCGAACTTCTTGCCCGCCTTGCGCTTCTTGCTCAGCCATTTCGTCTTGTATTTGAGCGCCTGTTTTTGCAGATGGTCGAGGGCCTCACTTATGGCGGACGACATATCGGTGGTCTCCGCCAGTCCGACGATCGGGCCGTTGGGCGGGTTGATCGTGATTTCAGCTTTATGCTGGCGCTTTTCGACGGCAAGGATAACTTTGGTTTCGAATCGATCCCCTAGAATTTTGCGGATTTTACCAAGGCCGGTTTCAACTTCTTTGCGGATGTTGGGAGTGAGGTTGTATTTCCTGGCAGTGTAATCCACGTTCATCTAGCACCTTCCTGAAAAATCGGGGCATCGAGTGATCGGGCCATCGGGTCATCTAAGTTCAGCGCCTTTGACTTTCAATGGCCCGATGACCCGATCGTCAGATCGCCCGATTACTTTTTCACTCTCCTCTGATGGGTACTCGGAATCTTCATATCTTCACGATATTTTGCGACGGTGCGGCGAGTTACCTGGATGCCTTGCGACTGTAAGATGCGGGTAATCTGTTCATCGGTTAGCGGACGGCTGGGATCTTCTTCATCGATCAGTTTTTTGACGCGCCGTTTCAAAATAAGAAGCGAAGTTCCGCCGCCTTGCGGGCCCTGCACGCTCTCTGAAAAGAAGTAGCGCAATTCGAACACGCCCTGCGGAGTGTGAACGTACTTGTTGGCGACGGCGCGGCTGACAGTCGAAGGGTGCACGCCGATCTCTTCGGCAACTTCCTTGATCATCATCGGCTTGAGCTGATCGATGCCGCGTTCGAGGAAATCCTGTTGCCGGGCGACGATCGAATAGCATACTTTGGCGATCGTCTGTTTGCGCTGCTCGATGTTCTTGATTAACTGGATGGCCGACTTGTAGCGGTCCTTGACGTAGTTGCGCGTGTCGCGATCATTGCCTTCACGGGTGAGGAGCCGCTTGTAAGTGGGATTCAACCGCAACTGCGGCATGTCTTCATCGTTCATGATGACGAGCCACTCATCGCCGTGTTTGACGAAAGCGACATCCGGTTCGATGAGCCGAGCGGGCACCTTGTTATAACGCAAGCCGGGGCGAGGATCGAGAGTACGTACATAGTCGAGCGCCGCCTGAACCGCTTCGACTGGGCGGCCAATGGCGCGCGCGATTTCCCTGAATTGCTTGAGCGTGACCGCTCGCAAATGTTGGTCGACGACCGCGATTGCGTCTCTGACAACTTGTTCGTCCAACATAGTTCCCAAATTAGTTGCCGAAGTAGTTCCAACAGCCGCTCCCAAAGCACTTCCCGCAGCGGCAGCGTGTTTGTGCAGGTGGAGCTGCTCGATATGGTAGCGCAATTGATAGAGCAGGCATTCGCGCAGATCGCGGCAGGCTATGCCCTGAGGATCGAACTGGCGCACAACTTCCAGCGCCTCGTGCAGATCGGCGACCGAAAAACTGACATCGGGAATCCTAGCGGGAGCCGTTGCTGTACCGGTTCCGCCGTTGGTTCGGGCTGCAGCGCTGGCGCTTACGCTGCCAGCGTGAGGCGCAATATCGTGGTGAACCTCGCGATAGGAATCTTTTGCAACATCTGACCCCGCTTCAATTTCGGATATGAGGTCATCGTCCCCGAAACCAGCCGAACTTCCCTCGGCACCTCCCTCGACGGAAGCGAAATCATCTTCAGCCGCCATGGAATTTTCAAGAGCAGCGGACTCGCCCTGTACGACTTCGCCCGCAGCAGGTTGGGGCGGGACATCTCCTACCGTCAGGCCCAGTGCTTCGGCTTCGCCCACGATCTTGGCTGCCACTTCCATGTCGGCTTCGGGCGCGGCTATGGGGGCGATGCCCAGGAGTTCTTCGTCAGTGGCAATCAGGTAACCCTCTTCATTCAGGTTGCCGATGATCAGCTCGGCGGCTTGATGAACCGGCGGACGGACGGAGATCGCGCCCAACTGCCACAGAAGGTGGTCGCTCAGGTTTCCGGGCTTTGACAGAAAGTTTTCGAATGATGGTTTCTCGATCTCTTCCATTTCTCCGGAGCTGCGGTAGCCGGGATCGAGATACTCCTGGAAGAAGGAACCAAAATCGATCTCCTCAAAAGGATCTTTCTTTTCGTCCGCAATGGGAGTCGCCTCTTCGGAGGTGGCTTTGGCGGCGATGCGATCGCGTTCTTCCTCCTGGCGCCCAACTTCGTCGAGCAGAGGGATGGAATCTTCCAACTCTTCCAGAACTGGATTCTCAACCATTTCGGCGTTGATCATGTCCTTTAGCTCGAGCTTATTCAGCGCGAGCACGGACACCATCTGCACCAGCCCCGGCGTCAGGATCTGCCGCTGGGACAATTTAACGTTCAATCTATGCTGAAGAAGAACCATTGCTCCCCGAAAATATTGCCCAAAAATTTACTATTCCTCGCCCATTTCACCCGGATGGTCACGCGGCCGGGCTTGGAAAATCTAGCTTCTCATGCACCGAGGTAGAACGTGAGTACACGAAAGGACAATGCTCCCACGCCTTGGTAACTTGCTCGTGGTTGTCGTCCCGAGAAAGCGAAGGAACTATGAACTTGGGCCACAGCGGTGCAAATGCAGAGGTCCTTCGCTTCGCTCAGGATGACAACGAAATCAAAACAACAAAATCAGATGAGCAATCAAACTCAATCAAACTAAGGAGAAGCTTTCCCCCAAATAGACCCGGCGTACCTCTGGGTCACTACCCAATTCTTCTGGCGTACCGGAACGGAAAATTCTTCCCTCGTTGATGATGTACGCCCGATCTGTGACTGACAAAGTCTCGCGGACGTTGTGGTCCGTGATCAAGATCCCAATCCCACTCGCGCGCAGATCGGAAATGATCTTCTGCAAATCCAAAACGGCAATTGGATCGATTCCCGAAAACGGTTCGTCGAGCAAAATAAAAGTTGGATTGATGCACAGCGATCGCGCGATTTCTACCCTGCGGCGCTCCCCGCCCGATAAGGCATATCCACGATTTTGCCGGATGTGTTCGAGGCCAAGCTGATCGATGAGCTTCTCGGCTTTTTCCCGGCGCTCATGCCATGAAATAGGCTGGACTTCGAGCACGGCGAGAATGTTCTCTTCTACGGTTAGTTTGCGAAATACCGACGCTTCCTGAGGGAGGTAGCTGATGCCATACTCGCGGGCCCGCAAATACATGGGGACGCCGGTGATATCTTTGTCGTCAAAGAGCACCCTGCCCGTATCGGGAGGAACCAGACCCACAATGGCATAAAAAGAGGTGGTTTTGCCGGCGCCGTTTGGTCCGAGAAGGCCGACGACCTCTCCCTGGAGAACTTGAAGGCTTACGCCGTTTACTACGCGACGACCACGATAGGATTTGCCAATTTCGTCGGTGGCCAGCGTATGCATTTATCGTGCCACTTGCGTCCGAGTGACCGCCGGGGACGTTTGTTTGCCTTCCACGAGCACCCTATCATCCTGCCTATAGAAAGTCAACGAATCGCCGGTAGTTTTGCCCCGTTCGGCATCAAAAATGCTAGGGGAATTGCCCGTAAGAACGAACTTATCGTCGGCAGAGGTGTAGACGAGGCGGTCGCCATTGCCGTGGCGGGTGGGCTGGGTGAGGACGACCTGTTTTTCGGCGATGATGCGCTCGATTTGCCCGGGAGTGCTGCGGCCTGAAATGGCTTGGGACTGGCTCCGTGGGAGCAGGAATACTGTCATCTCTTCCGAAGTCACGGTGGCATCGGAGCCTTTTGCGGTCACGCCTCCATTCATGAAGATTTTGCGCTCCGCATCGGTGTAGGTCATTCGCCTTGAAGTGATGTGAATCGGCGTAACGTTCCCCTTTTTATCGACTTGAACGAGCACGGTGGTTACTGGTTGCGCGGCGGCGTGAGCGGCACTCTGATCCGCTCTTTCATCCGCACTTTGATCCGCACTTTGATCCGGATGCTGAGCGGCAGCCTGAGCTACTAGTGAACGGTGGTCGCGATCGAATTCGATTGTTGGAGCCTCGACCACGTTGGCGTTTTGCCAGAGGCGGGCATCGCCGGTGTATAGGGCAATTCCAGACGAGCGGTGAGCGGTCATGCTGTGGCTGGTGACATGAATGGGATCGGAAGATGCGAGCATTCCGCCGTCCGGCCGCGCCTTCAGGTCGGAGTAGGTGCTCTTGACGTTGTTTTCGGCGAGCGCATCGCCAGTTACGCGGTTCATGCGGATGGTCTGAGCGGTGGTGGTCGTGCCATTATCGACCACTCGGGGAGATCCATTTAAGACCAGCATTTCATCGGCGGCGGTGTATTGCCCGCGCTGCGCCCAGGCTTTTTGGGCGCCGTCGACGTAGACGAGATTGACGGTCTGGGTGATGGACGCGATACCACCTTGAGGGGCGAATACGACGTCCAGTTTCTGGCTGGTCGAGACTTTGTCGCTTGGTGGAGGAGCGTTTTTTAAGCGGGCGTCTGGGGCAAGAGCAGTGTTGGTTTTGCCGGCGAGATCGGGAAATGTTTTGCTGCTTGCGAGTTGATTGTCGATTTTGCTGCCAACAATTCTGGCATCTGGTTCGCCGTGCAGAGTGGAGATGCGATTTTTTTCCGTGAATCTGGCTGTGAACTTCGCGGCGGTCACGGTCGTCTTCTGATTCGATGAAGGTTGCGTGATCACGATCTTAGGTGGTCCGCTGGTTACGGCGCGGTCTAATTGGCGTCCGTTCTTTACGAAAAAGTCCATGGCGGGGGCGGTCATCTCGACGTCCTGCTCGGAGTCATGTTGCGCAACATCATTAGTTTTCGGCTGTGTATTTATTGACGGCGCGGACGTATTCATGAGAGTCGCAGACGAACTCCCGCTTCTCTTCTGCGAGAGGCGCACGCCCTGTTCGGCGTGAACTTTCTGCAAAACCTGCAGGCCGGAAAAATGTAAAGTCACGCGTCCGGCAGAACCGTCGGCGGGTTGCGCTCCCAATGAAGCGAGTTTGACGTTGCCGGTGAGCACGGCCGTGTTGACTTGATTTTTTGAGCCGGTCAAGAACAATTCTCCGCGATCGCAACTGGAATGGGTTTCAGAGCGGCCGTGGACATCGCCCTGTACATCGCCTTCGGCGAGAATGCGCTCGACGGTGTTGTCCGGGCGCAAGAAAAATGTTCCGTGTTGCGACCGGATTTCCTGCTGTTCCCGTGTTACGTGCATGGTAGTGAGGAAGATTTGCCGGGGCTGTTTCAGGATGACTGCGTGATCGGCCGTGAGATGGACCGGCCTGGTGCTGCGGATGTCGATGACGACCGTCGTGAGCAGGTTCATGATGCCGGTCGAGGCTACATAATCCATTCCAATGGCGGAGCCATGGGCTTGCGCTGTCTGAAAGACGACTATGCCCTTGGTGGAAGCGTCTCCTGTATTTTTGTTGAAGGTGAGGCCGTCGGTTTCCACGTGCATTGCGGCGTGGTTTTGCGAAGGAGGGGATTGGTCAGAATGCCCCTTGCCTTCGGGATTCGCCTCAAGGTCAATAAATACTCTGCCTTTCGCGGTCACATTGCCGGAGGCGGGATCGAACTCAAAGTTGTCGCCGGAGATACAATCGAAGCGTGAGGCATCCTTCCCAAAGATGATGATTTTGACTTGGTGGAGATCGGCGCGGCCGCCTTCTTTGAATTGAACCGCCTTTGAGGCGCTGACAGTAAACTGGGTGCGGCCTTCGACGGACTTGGAGATGGAGAAGCCCTCGGCGGTCTGTTGGATATTCAAACCAATTTTTGCGGGCACAGAGTGGACGACGGAGCGCAGCCTCCAGCGCGCGTAGAAATACATTCCCGCGACGACAACAACCATCACAATTGCGCCCCAGGCGAAATAGCGGCGCAGGCGTGAAACATGAGAGACCATGAGTGGTTAGTGTAACGCGTGGGTGGGGGCCAGAGCTTGGCGGTGGGTCAGGCTAACTGACCCATTGCCCTGAGTTCGCAGCTTCGGTTTTGGACGGGCGGGGACGCCCGTCGCTCCATCTGTCTTTTGTCTTTGCGTTTATGTGCGGCGCACTAGTGTTCCTGCGAGCAGGTCGTGCAGACCCTGTTTGCGTTCGGTGAAGGCGACCATGATGTAGCCGATGCACAAAATTACTCCGGAGAGCCATTTTGCGAAATGCCTGCCGGTCGCGCGTTCGAAGGAAATGCGATT
>PLBX01000491.1 GCA_003135495.1 Acidobacteriaceae bacterium
GTCGCGGCCGGCGGACACATCGCCAATGTTGGCGTCCACGGCAAGCCCGTCGAACTGCACCTGGAGAAACTCTGGGACCGCAACATCTCGCTGACGACCCGGCTGGTCGATACGGTAACGACGCCGATGCTCTTAAAGGTCGTACGCTCGGGCAAGCTGCAGCCGAGCAAGCTCGTGACTCATCGCTTTGCGATGAACGACATCATGAAGGCCTACGAGACGTTTGGAAATGCCGCAAAAGAAGGCGCGCTCAAAGTGGTGCTGACGAATGCCGGCGCTCGACCATGAGCTTAACCATGAGCTTGAGGCTGACTATGAGCTCGACCGTGAGAATGATCGTTACCTCACATTAGCCGTTTGCAATGTTTACGGCTGAGCAAATGCAAGCAGCTTCCAGTTCGTAGGCCGTTCAGAAATTGAGTTGGAACTTGTGAGGTTCTGAAATTTTCGCCACTTTGCTCGGCCTTGATTCAGCTAGGAATCGATCGGCCAGGAGAACGTAATGCCACAGAGCCCGCACAATCGAATCGCCGAACTCCACAATCTTGCGGCCCATGCCCACACCGCCGCCGCGGTCGCACACGGTAAGGGAGACCATCTCAGCGCCCACGAACTCACTAAACAGGCACATGAGCACTCCAAGAACGTTCACAAGCTTGTAGAAGAATTGTCAACGAAGAAAGCAACCGTCACCAAAGGGACATAAGCCCGAACTGGTTATTAAGGGACAGCTTAAGTAATGAACTGAAAACAGAACATGACCACCAGCTTACCGGTGGCGAGGAGGCCGTGCCTGATGACTCCGAACTTCCAAGTCACGCGAGTTTTTCTGCCTTGGGTCTTGTGTCTTCTGATCTTTGGAATCGTCGGAACTGCCCGCGGAGAAGTTCGCCCGCAGGCTGCGGCCACTAGCACGCAATCCGCGAATCCTCCCGCCGCTAATGCGCCTTCATCCGCGACTTCCAAGTATGTCGGAGCCGAAACCTGCAAGACCTGTCACGAAGAAATTTATAACGGCTGGGAGAAGACGCCGCACTGGAAGACCACGCAAAACAAGGAGCCCTCCCACCAAGGCTGTGAAGGCTGTCATGGTCCGGGAGCCGACCACGTGGCGGGCGGCGGCGACAAAACTAAGATCTACGTCTTCGAAAACCACTCACGCCAACAGACCAGCGCCCGCTGCCTGACCTGCCACGGCGAAGGCCGCGAGCAATCACATTTTGCGGAATCCGCGCACGCCAGCAGCGATGTTGGCTGCCTCGATTGCCACTCGCCCCATCACGCGAAAGAGAGCCAGCACCTGCTGGTGCAGAGCCAGCCGCAGTTGTGCTACGGATGCCACGTCTCCGCCAAGGCAGATTTTGCGAAACCCTTTCACCACCGCGTCAACGAAGGCCTGATTCAATGCAACGACTGCCATAACCCGCACGGCACCGGGCTCATTCGTCAAGTCCGGGCGCTGCCGAGTGGGGATTTCGTTTGCTACAAGTGCCATGTCGATAAGCAAGGACCTTTCGTCTACGAGCATGTGCCGGTAAAGACCGAGGGCTGCAGCAGCTGCCACACTCCGCACGGGTCGACCAATCCCCGGCTGCTAAAAGTGAGCCTGGTCAATATGCTCTGTCTGCAATGCCACACCTTCAATTCCAATTTGACGGCGGGAGGCCCCATCGGGCCGGCTCACAATCAGTCCGCGAAGTATCAGGCGTGCACCATGTGTCACAACCAGATTCATGGCTCGAACTTCAGCTCTGTCTTTTTCAAATGAGGAGAACCGATGCCGCCGTCAATAAAAATCGCTCCGCAACCTTCGCCCGGCTTTTCGTTAACCAAACCTCTCTCACTTGTGGAGAGACGGGCGTCCTCGCCCGTCCGCCCACGGACACACTCCCGTGGGCATAATGGTTCTCGTTTAGTCACGGTCCTGGGGATGGCTGCGCTGCTACTCGCATCGTTACCGGGATCTCTTTTTGCGCAATCTTCAACTACTCAGAATCCGCCGGCCGAGCCGGAAGGCGTGAACAGCGCCGGTTACATCGTGCACTCCTCAGGAGAGATTGGCTATCGTTCCACCAACCTGAGCGGCAGTTCCGATATGTACGATACTTTGGTCAATCTCCAGAGCGGCCCACGTCTGCTCGACGAGACGATCTCGATGCAATCCGTAACCCACCAGGGAGTCCTCTTCGATAATCTCTATATCAGCAGCTTCGGGTGGGGAGGCGACCCTAATAACGTCCTGCGGGCCCGCATAGACAAGAACAAGTGGTACAACTTCGTAGGCAGCTTTCGCCGCGATCAAAATTTCTCAGACTTCGACTTACTCGCGAACCCGCTGAATCCACCCACCTCCACTCCCTCAATTCCAGTGCTCAACTCCCCCCACTTGTTCGACACCACGCGGCGCATGAGCGATGTCGATCTCACATTCCTGCCGCAGTCACGAGTAAGCTTTCGCGTGGGCTATTCGCATAACAATATGACCGGACCCTCGTATAGCAGTGTCCACGAAGGCACCGACGCCCTGCTCCTGCAAAATTGGAACACCACCATGAATTCCTACCGCTTCGGCCTTGACTGGAAGGCTGCTCCCCGCACTATCATCAGTTACGATCAATTTTTTGATTACTATAAAGGAGACACCGGCTATCAACTGGCGTCCTTCGCCCCGGCGCTCCTGCCCACGGGCGTCCCGGTTGAATTAGGCTTGCCCATTGACACCAAGAATAGCGAGCCGTGCGCGGTAAAGCCGCCGGCCACGAGTTTGATCAACACCAGCGGAATTCTGACCAATGTCAACTGCAGCGGCTACTTCGGCTATTCGCGCAATCAGCGAATCCGCACTTCCGCGCCCACCGAGCGCGTAAGTTCGCGCAGCAATTACTTTCACCGGCTAGACCTCCTCGGCTCTTTTTCTTATAGCTCCGCTGATATGAACACGCCGCTGGACGAAAATTTCGCCGGACTCATCACCCGCACCCACACTCTCGCCTTCAATGGCACGGGCACGGCTAGCGCGCGACGAATTTCCGACGTAGTCGATCTCGAGGCAACGCTGCATCTTACTCGACACCTGCGTCTGATCGAGAAATTCTATTACTGGGCCTACCGCATCCCGGAGAATGGCAACTTCAACGAGGTCGACAGTAATTGCACCGTCACAGCAACGTGCACACTTCTGACTTCGCCCGCCGCAACCACGCCAACCGCCGTCAGTACCCTGACCCTGACATCGTTCAACCAGACGTGGACCAAAAACCAAACGGAACTCGCCTGGGACATTTCGAAAAAAGTCGGAGCTCGTATCGGTTATCGCTATGGCGACCGGGCCTTTAACCACTTCATCGATTATCAGCCCGGAGACGTAGATCATTTTGT
>PLBX01000161.1 GCA_003135495.1 Acidobacteriaceae bacterium
ACCACGCTCTACCGAAAACTAAAAGAATACGAATCCCAAAACTGGGCGGTTGGGCAAAGCATGGGTGCCAGAACGGGAGCTTGAAATCAAGACGAGAACACATCCGCTTGATTTTGAAGAATGAGTGAATGGCCAGCAACTTGCGAAGGATTGGGAATGATCCTTCTTGTGACCGCGAGCGGCAAAGCGTCGGAGTGCGCTGCGGCGGTGAGAGCAGCTACGGGCGAGGAGATTGTTGTGGCTGAAAGTCTGGGGCAAGCCACGACGCTTCTGCGCGACGGGTCTTATTTGGCTGTGGTTATCGATCAATACCTGCTCGAAGACTCGCCTCAGGAAGCCGAGATCTTGCTAAGTCATCTGGATGCTGCGATGCCAGTGCAGATCAACCTGGCTGTCAGTGGAATGGAGCGCCTGGTGCGGGAGGTTCGAGGCGCAATTCAGCGCCGTCGCAGCGAGGAGGGGCAAGCTCGCCACGCCGCTCTCGGAAATCTCCAGAGCGAATTGAATGGCACGCTTACGGCGCTGCTGCTTTCAGTTGAGCTGGCTTTAAAGACGGGCGGCATGTCGGCGTTGGCCACCGAGAAGTTCGTCTGCATTCACGAACTCGTGAAGAAACTACGGAAGCAGTTGGAGTCCGCGGACGCCATGGCAGAATCTGAACTCCTTGTCGGACGCTAGCTTGCAAGCAGAGATCCCCCACGGAATCCAGCACAAATATCGAAGAAAATAGCAAACTCTGCAAAATATAGAAGAAAAACTCAAATTGGCACTTCGTTGGCGTTCCTTCCTCCCTAAGTAACCTCTCCCGTGGCTGTCGACGGCAGCCGTATTGCCGATAACTGGTGAGTAAGACAAACCTCGATCATGGCGCCATTCTCGTTGCTGCTCCCGGCCGACTTAATGTCCCACGGTGTCCGCTGCCTCTGGGATGCGCGGATGGTGTGGCTGCACGTAATCTCCGACGGCCTGATTGCGCTCTCGTATTACTGCATTCCCGTCACTCTCATCTACTTCATCCGCAAGCATCGCGATCTTCCCATCGACAGAACTTTCTGGATGTTTGGGGCTTTCATCCTGGCTTGCGGCACGACCCACCTGATGGAAATTCGGAACGTCTGTCATGGCAGCTACCTGGTGGCCGGCGTCGTCAAGGCGATCACGGCGGTGGCGTCTGTCCTTATCCTGGCGATGCTGGTGCCTTTGGTTTGCAAGATGGTCGAGCTACCTGGCCGGAATTCGCTGCAAGAAATGAATCTGAGTTGGAACTTATGATCGCCGAACGAGTGCCATTCGATGCAACGCCGGACGCACCCCTCGGGCGGAGGGTTACGGGCGGCTTTATCGTAGCTCTGGTGCTGACACTCTTTCTGGGTTTTTCATCGTGGCGCGGGGCACGACTCGCGGCCGATGATGCCGACTGGGTGGCCCACAGCTATGCGGTCATGGACCGGGTGGAACTCACCTCCAAACATGTGATTGAAGTGGAAACCAGCGCGCGGGGATTTGCCTTGACTGGGGAAGCGGCGCTGCTTACCCACTATACGAAGGCGCTGAGCGCAATCGTGCAAGACGAGGCTGCGGTGCGCAATTTAACGGCGGACAATCCCAATCAGCAGAAACGGTTGGACGTGCTCGAGCCGCAGGTCCACGCGGCGCTCGCATTCGCGGAAACTGCGGTGGTAAAGCGCCGCCAGATGCGAGAGGGACCCACCGGCAGCGAGGTTGTAGAGACCGAGAGACTCATGGACGCTGTGCGTACCACGAGTCGAGAAATACAAGATGAAGAGGTGCGGCTTTTGAACCAGCGCCGCCAACGAACTGAGGCAGGCCGACGGCGGAACAGTTCTGTAATCGTACTCGGCATTTTCATTGGCGCCAGCCTGTTGGCGCTGGCCAGGTTCGCGATCCAGCGGGAAATCGGCGTCAGCGCACGGGTCCGGGCGCAAATGGTCACCCTCAATGCCAGCTTGGAACGACGCGTGGAGCAGCGGACTGTGGACCTGCAATCTGAGATCGCCGATAGAAAATTGGCAGACGGAAAACGCGAGCACCTGGTGGCTTTGATCGAGTCCTCCGACGACGCCATTATCAGCAAGACGCTGGACGGCATAATCACCGCCTGGAATCCCGGGGCGGAGAAGTTGTTCGGCTACTTGTCGTCAGAAGCAATCGGCAAACCGATGTGGATGATTTTCCCGGTGGAGCGCTCCCGAGAGGAAGTCGCCATCCTGGCTCGAATTGGCCGAGGGGAGCGGGTCGATCCTTTCGAGACTGTCCGAGTCCGAAAGGATGGCTCGACGATTGACGTGTCGGTTACGATCTCGCCGATTAAGGACGCCAGCGGCGCCATTGTTGGGGCCTCAAAAATTGCGCGCGACATCACCGACCGCAAGCAGGTTGAGCGGGCACTGCAAGAAAACCTCACCGACAAGGAACGGGCAGTCGAAGAACTGGCTGAACAAAAGTATGCGCTCGATCAACACTCCATCGTGACTGTGACGGACGTTCAGGGCACGATTACTTATGTGAACGAAAAATTCTGCGCCATCAGCCAGTACTCCAAGGACGAACTGATGGGTAAGAACCATCGCACGCTCAATTCGGGCCGGCACTCAGCGGAATTTTTCCAGGAGATGTACCACGCCATCGCCAATGGGAAGGTGTGGCATGGCGAGATTGAAAACCGGGCTAAAGATGGCTCGACCTATTGGGTGGACACGACCATCGTGCCCTTCGTCGCGGCGGATGGCAAGCCGCATCAGTACATCGCGATCCGCGCCGACATTACCGAGCGCAAGCGCGGGGAGGGGGTGCGCGACCGGCTGGTGGCGGCGGTCGAATCGTCCGATGACGCGATTATGAGCAGGACGCTGGATGGGGTTGTCACGGCGTGGAATCCGGGCGCGGAGCGGCTCTTCGGTTACTCATCAGAGGAAATGTTGGGAAAGACAATAGACGCGCTGGTGCCGGTGGAGCGCTCGCGCGAGGAATCGGACCTTTTGGCGCGAATTGGGCGGGGCGAGCGGGTCGATCATTTCGAAAGCGTCCGGGTACGAAAGGACGGCACGAAGATTGACGTGTCGGTGACGATCTCGCCGATCAAGGACAGCAATGGGTTAGTTGTCGGCGCCTCGAAAATTGCGCGCGACATCACGAAACGCAGGCAGGTGGAAGAAGCTCTGCACGAGCAATCGAGAGTGCTCGACCTAGCTCAAGTCTTGGTCTGCGACATGGAAGGCCGCATTGTAATTTGGAGCCTTGGGGCCGAAAAACTTTATGGCTTCACGGAGGCGGAGGCAATGGGCCGAATATCCCACCAATTCCTTCATACCCAATTCCCCGAACCGATGGAACGTGTCCTAGAGCATCTGGACAAGACGGGGGCGTGGGAAGGCGAACTGATCCACCGCAAGCGGGATGGCGGACGCGTAGTGATCTCGAGCCTTTGGGCGTTGCATCGAGATGCGCAGGGGAAACCGGCACGCATCCTGAAGGTTGATACCGATATCACGGCCCGGAAGGAGGCCACAGAAAAGCTGGCGGGACAGGCAGTAGATCTGTCCCGGCAAGCCGAGGAACTAAGCCACTCACGGGAAGCGCTGGAAAGCCAGACATTGACGCTGCGGTCGGTGCTGGACAGCATGGTGGAAGGCTTGGTCGCGACCGACGAACACGGGAAATTTGTTCTCTGGAACCCGGCGGCGGAAAGAATTCTGGGCATGGGGCCGGTGGATCTTCCCGGCCAGGAATGGACTGCGCACTACGGCCTGTTTCTACCGGACGGAGTGACGCCCTTTCCCTCAGAGCAAATTCCGCTGGTACGCGCTCTTCGCGGAGAGGTGAGCACGACCCAGATGTTTGTGCGCAATTCCGCGGTCGCCGAGGGGGCATGGATTGAGGTTAGCGCGGGTCCGATGAAAAACAACCGGGGTTCGCTGAGCGGTGGAGTGGCGGCGTTTCGCGATATTACTCAGAGAAGATCAGATGAGCGCGAAATACGAAAACTCAATGACGAGCTCGAACTCCGGGTAGAAGAGCGCACCGCACAACTGCTTGCCGTTAACGAGGAATTGGAAAGCTTCAGCTACTCCGTCTCGCACGACTTGCGCGCGCCCCTGCGGCATATTGGCGGCTTCGCGAAACTCCTGGTGGAAGAGTTCGGACCTACTCTTGACCCAACCGCTCAGCGGTACCTTGAGCGCATACAGGTGGGAGCACAAAAAATGGGGGTGCTGGTCGATGAATTACTGAACCTGGCACGGATCGGCCGCCACGCTTTGAACCTGCAACCGTGCAAACTGAACGCGATGGTTGCGGAAATGCTAATCATGCTGCAACCCGATATCGAAGGGCGACAGGTGGAGTGGAGAATCGCCGATCTGCCCACGGTGGGGTGCGATCCGGTATTGGTCAAGCAGGTCTTTCAGAACTTACTGGCCAACGCGCTGAAGTTTACCCGTCTCAGGGCCCAGGCGGTGATCGAAGTTAGTTGCCAAGAAAAGGAGGGGGAACTGGTGTTTATGGTCCGCGACAATGGCGTCGGCTTCAGCATGAAGTACCTGGACAAGCTCTTTGGAGTGTTCCAGAGATTGCACAGCGCCGACGAATTTGAAGGCACGGGCATAGGCCTGGTCACGGTACAGCGCATCGTGCGCAAGCACGGTGGCCGGGTGTGGGCGGAGGGCGAAGCGGACAGAGGTGCCGCTTTCTATTTCACCCTAAGCGGAGCGACTGGCACCATCGCGCCGGGCGGGAACGCTCGGCGCTCCATCAGCGCTAAAACGAAAACGAAAGCAACTACGGCGGGAGGCCAATCGTGAACTTAGGAAAACTCGACATACTTCTGGTGGAAGACAATCAGGACGACATGAATCTCTTCATGCATGTTTTGCGCGGAGAGAAGCTCGCAAACAAGATCCACGTGGTGCGCGATGGCGAAGAAGCTCTCGACTTTCTCTTTTGTCGCGGCGCTTTCTCGCAACGATCTTTTGACAATCCACCCAAACTCGTTTTGTTGGATTTGAAGCTGCCCAAGGTGGATGGGATCGAAGTGCTCAAGCAAATTAAGGCCGACCCTCGAACCAAGACCATCCCGGTCATCATCATGACGTCTTCGAAAGAAGAACGGGACTTAGTGGCCGGATATAACCTGGGCGCGAACAGCTTTGTGCAGAAGCCTGTCGACTTCGAGCAGTTCCGGAAGACGGTCAAGACCATCGGCCTGTATTGGTTGGTTATAAATCAACCGCCGGTGGTGGCCGAAGTGAAAGTAGAAGACTCGAAGCATTTGACAGGACAGGCCAATGACCGCCGTTAACGATGTGGGACCGCTGCCGGGGCAACTGCGGGTGCTGCATGTCGAAGACAATGACTTGGACGCGGAGCTCGTGGCCCAGGCTATGCGAAAAGGCGGGTTTTCGATTTCGGTTGCCGTGGTGCAGGCCGAAGCCGAGTTTGAGCGTCAGTTGCGCTTGCACCTTCCAGACATCGTGCTGGCCGACTACAACCTTCCGCAATGGGAGGGTATGGAGACGCTGGAAGTGCTGCGACGGGAAGGGCTCGACATACCGGTGATCCTGGTATCGGGCGCTTTGGGAGATATAACCGCTGTGGAGTGCATCAAACGGGGCGCCACGGATTATGTCCTGAAAGACGGTCTGGCCCGGCTGCCGGAAGCAATCCGCAGGGCATTAGAAGAGAAAAGAGTGCTGCGTTTACGCCGGCAAGCGGAAAGGGATCTGGCGCATAAGGCGGAAGAATTAATGCGGTCCAATGCAGAGCTTGAGCAATTTGCTTATATAGCCTCGCACGATTTGCAGGAACCGCTGCGCATGGTCGCGGCATACACGCAACTAATTTCCGAGCGCTATCGCGGCAAACTTGACGACAACGCCGACAAATATATTGGTTATGCCTGCGAGGGAGCTTTACGCATGCAAACTCTGATTCAAGACCTTCTGGCTTTTTCACGCGTAGGCCGGGCGGCAGCAGTTGCCGGTCCGGTTAATTGCAACGCGGCAATGGATGGGGTCCTGCTCACATTGGGACCGGCGATCCGTGAAAGCGGGGCGACAGTTACACGTGCACCATTGCCGGAAGTATGGGCTGATGCCTCGCAGATAACGCAGGTATTTCAGAATCTGATTGGCAATGCGATCAAGTTCCGCGGCACCGAATCGCCGGAGGTTTCTGTGCAGGCCGAGAAAGTTGGTCCGGATTGGTTATTCAGCGTGAGCGATAACGGCATTGGCATCGCGCCCGAGAACGCCGAAAATATTTTCATTGCATTTCAACGACTGCACACTCGCACCGAATATCCGGGTAATGGAATTGGCTTGGCCATCTGCACAAAAATCATTGCGCGTAACGGTGGCAAGATTTGGGTGGAGGCAAATGCTGGCCACGGCTGCATTTTCAAGTTCACTTTACCGTTCCACTCTCCGATAGAAGACGCGGGCGCCCGAGAATCTGTTCCACTTCCTGCCGCGATCTCAACCGCCGCCGGAAGTCTGGTGTGAACCTGTGACAAACTGCTAGCTCGTTCTTCATGTTATGTACGACTTCTCATGTACGCCTTCCTTACGATTTGCTTTCGATTCTTTCGCATCATTTACAAATCTTCACTTACTTCGTTCGCAAGCGACACGCGTGCCTCCGTTCTTCATGAAAGGATTGGAGGTGTTGAATGGAAAACCGAACGACAGTACTCTACGTGGACGATAATCCGAAATCGAGTCGATTGCTAACCAGTATTCTTGAAGAATCTGGGTTTCGAATGATCACAAGAAATGATCCTCTCGAGGCGCTTGCATTGTGTAAGAGAACCTACTTTGACCTGGCCCTGCTGGATTATGAAATGCCAAAAATGAAGGGTTCGCGATTAGCCCAGCAGATAAAATTGCTGGTGCCTGAAGCGCCGGTGGTACTGCTCTCTGGGCGTCGCTCTCTGCCCGCCGAGGAACTCCTCTTCGTCGACGCTCACTTCGGATTTGGAACGGTGCTCGACGATCTGCTGTGGACGATGCGAATACTGGCGCAACCGAAGTGGGTAGTGGCCAATCATCTTGCGGCTGAGAGCCGGACCCTTCGCGGGGATCGGCCTGCAATCCTCGGCGACCAGCACGAGATCAGAAAGTGGGCAGATTCGACGTAACGAAGCGCGCCGCGCAGTGCTACGGGCGTTCTCGACGAATCGAGACGCCCGGCTCTCGCCGGCGAGAGTTTCTGAGCAGTGCGTGTGGCAATCATTTTCACTCCCAGCGAAACGCCGGCGCCCCCGAATCCAAGAAAGCTCTTCCCTAATCGCGCGTCTCCGCCCTAAACTATGGGCAAGCAGGACGAGGGTAATTCCCAGCCCTCAATCCCGGGGGTTCTGTGCGCGTACTGGTAACGGCTGACACGTTCAGCGGAGTGTGGACGTACTCGCGCGAGCTGGTTTCCGGGCTCGTCACTCACGGGGCGCAGGTTACGCTGGTCAGCTTTGGGGAAATTCCTTTTCCTCACCAGACTGCCTGGATGGATGGACTGCATGGCCTCGAATATCATCCCACCGCGTTTCGCCTCGACTGGATGCAGGAAGGCGAGCAGGATTTTCTGGCGGCGCAGGAATATCTGTGCGCCGTGGTGCGCGATGCGCGGCCTGATTTTCTTCATTTAAATCATTTGAGTTTTGGCGCTCTCCCAGTTTCTACTCCGAGGCTGGTGGCGGCGCATGGAGACGTAATTACGTGGTGGTTGAGCATCCACGGGCACGAACCGGCCTCGTCGGAGTGGCTGACTTGGTATCGCGGGACGATTGCGGCGGGCATGAAGCGGGCGGAGGCGGTAGTCACCACGTCACGCTGGATGCAGCAGATGATGCGTGTCGCCTACGGCAACGATTTTGAGGGAGATATTATTCCTGCGGGCCGCAACCCGATCTACTTCAATCCATTTGTAACCAAAGAAGAATCGGTGCTAGCCATCGGGCGGCTTTGGGATACCGGCAAGCAGGTTTCATTGCTGACACAACATGCGCACGGGCTGCCCGTGTGTATTGTCGGGGCGGACAACCCGATTCCGGCGCCTGCTTTGCCGATTCGCGCTGACGTGCGAGTTTCAACCGGCGAACATGAAATTTCGGTCAAGGGAGCACAAACGGAATCGCAGTTGCGCTCGCTTTACAGCAAGTCGACAATTTTTGCGGCGACCTCCCGATACGAGCCTACGGGGCTGGCGTCGATCGAAGCCGCTTTCTCACGCTGCGCATTGGTGGCGAACGACACCGAGGTTTATCGCGAGATGTGGGGCGATGCGGCGTTATATTTTGAACGGAATGACGCCGCGAGCCTGACCAATGTCCTGGCGCAGTTGGACGCGGACCGGGAACTGGCGCGGCTGTACGGGACTCGCGCCTACAATCGCGCCCGGGAACGCTTCACGGCGCGGCGAATGGTGGATGAATACCTGCGGCTTTACCGGCGGTTACGAACTCCTAAATCTTCCGTGGCGTAAGCGGCTCCCAGCCGCATGCTATACTTTTTAAAGCATCTTTTCTGCTAGATCAGCCTGTCGTTTAGCCAGCTAGATCAGCCAGTTAGATCATTAGACGGAGGACGGTATCGACAAGCGTTTTATCCGCATGAACGAGCGCATCCGGGCGCGGGAAGTTCGCGTCATTGGTGATGAAGGGGAACAGATTGGCGTGATGCCTCCCTTTGAAGCGCTCAAGATGGCCCGCGAACGGAATCTTGACCTGGTGGAAATTTCCCCAACCGCGCAACCGCCGGTTTGCCGCATCATGGACTATGGGAAATTCCTNNCACGACTACGAAACGAAAAAGAATCACGTGCTGCGCTTCCTGGATGAAGGGGACAAGGTTAAGGCGACCATCTTCTTTCGAGGACGCGAGATGACACGGCAGAGCCTGGGCCGGCAGATTCTGGAACGTCTGATTAAAGACATCGATCAGAGAGGCTTGGTGGAATTCAGGCCGCGGCAGGAAGGCAATACGCTGCACTTGATTCTGGCTCCAAACAAGAAAGAAGGCGGAGGCAAGGAAAAGCCAGCGGCTTCGGCAAAGCCTGCACCGCCCGCGAAGCCCGCATCGCCACCAGCGCCGCGAGGCGGCGCGCAAACAGCGTAGAGCAGCTTTCAGTCGTCAGCTATCAGCCATCAGCCAAAGACTGCTGGTACGATTTCACGCGGCGGAACCTCTGTCCTGTGTAATGCTGATGAAGTAACTGAGAGCTGAGAGCTGACAACTGAAAGCTGAGACCTATTTATGCCTAAACTAAAAACACACAAAGGCGCCGCCAAGCGCTTCAAGAAAACGGGTACGGGAAAGATCGTACGTCACAAGGCGGGGTTGCGTCACATCCTGTCATCCAAGGCCAAGAAGCGCAAGAAACAGCTGGGACAGGCCACTTTGGTGAGTGACGGAGATTACAAAAAAGCGGCACGAATGATCCCGTATATGTGATGACAACGACGGGGGTGCGCGTCCGTCCTTAACTAGTAGAACGACCAAGTCTGCGGAAGTCAGTACCCCGCAGCGGCGTGTGAAGAGGCTGGGCTTCGGAAATCCCGATGGGTAGAAGCCTCCTTACCTCCAGCCGCCAATCGCAGTAAAGCTGTACTAAAAAAGGAGACCAGCAATGCCTCGTGTAAAACGCGGAACCAAACGCCGCGCCAAGCGCAAAAAGATTCTTAATCGCGCCAGTGGATATTTCCTAACTAAATCCAAACTTTACCGTTCGGCGAAGGAAGCCGTCGATCGCGCGCTGAAGTTTGCCTACTCCGGCCGCAAGCAGAAGAAGCGCCAGTACCGTTCGATCTGGATCGTACGCATCGGCGCCGCGGCCCGTTTGAGTGGACTGAACTACAACCAGTTCATAAGCGGACTGAAGAAAGCCGGCGTCGAACTCGATCGCAAGATCCTGGCGGATTTGGCAGTGAAAGATCCGGCGGGTTTTGCCAGTCTGGTAGAGCAGGCGAAGAAGGCTCACGGAGCGGAAGCAGCAGCGTAGGGTTTGCCCACTTCTAGCGTAGGGTTTGCCTACTTCTCAAACGCGAGAAGTGGGGCACCCGCTTCTTCACTCTCATCGTTTGTCATCTGTCATCATTTTGTGATCCTTCGCGAAGCAAAGGACCTCTATACCTTGCACACATTTTTGTAGGGAGTAGGGGTCCCTCGCTTTGCTCGGGATGACAGAGTTTTAATTTGCTTTTCAAGAACTCATGGCTTATAGCGTTCCCAAACTTACTGATTTCTCTGCGCCTGAGCTGGATGCAGCTACTCGCGAACTTTTGTCTGCGCTTGGGCAGGAAGCGACGGCAGTTGGTTCGGAGAGTGATTGGAAGATATTTCGTGATCGGTGGATGGGGCGCAAGAATGGCGTGCTCACGCAGGTCAACGACCTGTGGTTGAAGGGCGCGCCGAAAGAGGCGAAGCGCGATGTTGGCCAGACGGTAAACGAATTGAAGGCGAAGATCACTGACCTGGTAGATGGTCGGCGGAACGTGAGCGATTCCTTCGAGTTTAGCGACTCGGTTTCCGCGCGGGTGGCTGCCGCTGTAGATATCTCTCTTCCTGGCATACGCCGCCCCATCGGGGCGGAGCATCCGGTGATGCGGACTTGGCGGGAGATTGTTTCGGTGTTTCAGAAACTCGGCTATTCCGTGGCCGAAGGCCCGGTGGTGGAGACGGATTACTATAACTTTGAGGCTCTGAATTTTCCGCCCAATCATCCGGCGCGTGATACACAGGACACGCTTTTTATCGCGGGGCAGCAGACCAAACCGCAGCGCGAGCGCTTGCTGTTGCGCACGCATACTTCTCCGGTGCAGATTCGAACCATGGAGAAGATGCGGCCGCCGATTCGCATCATAATTCCTGGCACGGTGCATCGCAACGATCCCCCCGATGCCAGCCACTCGCCGATGTTTCATCAGATCGAAGGGCTCGCCGTCGACACCAACATTACTTTCGGAGATTTGAAAGGCACGCTCGATCACGCCATGAAGGCGCTGTTCGGATCGTCGGTCAAGACGCATTTCCGGCCGTCGTTCTTCCCGTT
>PLBX01000149.1:0-3801 GCA_003135495.1 Acidobacteriaceae bacterium
TTGATCCCCGGCAGCATGACGTCAAGCACGACCAGCGAGTATTCGCCGGTCATTGCCTGCTGCAAACCTTGCTCCCCGTCGTGAACAGCCTTCAGGCTGAAGCCCTCCGCCGTCAAGTACTCCTGCACCAAAGCACAGAGTTCCACGTCGTCATCGATTACCAGTACGTGATCCATTCTCTTAATCATCTAACACCCTCGTTGGCGATATCGCGGTAAAGATTTGTGATTTGTAAGGATCGGGTGATCTGGTGATCGGGNNTCGGGCCATTGAAAGTCAAAGGCCCATATCACCCAATGGCCCGATTATCCTTTGCTGTCCTTTGGGAAGCGGCGAAGATTGCCACCAATTCGTTCGCCTCATTGAGGATATCGGTGAGCAGTTCCGGCTTAACAATCTCGGAATCGATTAGGCATTCAACCCAGAAAACAGTTTCGTCGGCCTCTTCGACGACAATACCCATCTTCGAGATAAACTCAGCCTTGGATCGAGCTCGCCCGGCTGCGCGGTAGTTTGCCCCAATCGAAGTTCCCGAACGCAACAATTGCTTGCCTAACAGCTGCGCCTCAGTAGTCCGCGGCAAATGTTGAAACAATCTGATAACCCGAAGCGCAAATCGCTTCGTCCGATTCCGCAACTCTTCCTGCTTACTAAGACTTCCGTCCATGATACAAACCGCCGATCCATAGTAGTTCAGATGACTCGATGGCCCGATCGCCCGATCGCCCGATGGCCCGATGGCCAGATTACTTTGTTTCTTTACAAAACTTTACCCCGATTGACCGACTCTTTACCCACTCTTTTCGCAAATAGTGTTCTTATCTGCATAGATGTTCGGCTGCCGCCGAAGTTTACGAGATCGTAGAGCTTCCCAAGGAGTTCCAATGAAATCAACTCGTGTCCGAATTCTAACCATCGGCGCCGCTGTCGTACTGGCAGTTGCTGCCGCACTTGCGCAAGGCATGCACGGCCACGGTGGACCCGATGGCGACTTCCATCACATGATGGCGTTCTTCACCCACTATCTGGATTTGACCAGCGACCAGCAAGCCCAAGTCAAAGCCATCTGGGAGAAGGAAAAACCCGCCTTGCAGCCCCTGATGCAGCAGATGCACCAGAATCATGCCGCCATGCGTGCTCTTGAGAATGCAGGCCCATTCGACGAAAACAAAACTCGAGCGTTAGCCACGCAAAATGCACAGACCATGATCGAAATGCAAGTGCAGCATGCGCGCATCAAGTCGGAAATGATTCAGATTCTCACTCCGGACCAGAAGACGAAGCTCGCAGAATTTGAGGCCAAGCACGAGTCGCACATGCAAAAGCACATGGCGCCTCCGCCCGCCAACTAATTTTTGTAGCGACTAAGTTTTGTAGAGACGGGGCTTGCACCGTCTGGTTTTACGGTGACACGAGGCGCGGCAAGCAGCGTCTGAACACGGTCTCTCTCCTTCCCGGGTGAGGATGGAAAACTCCAACCTCCATTCTCGCCCGGTTTTTTAATTGCTTTCAGCGTGGAGAAATAGCGGAGAAACGAATGGAACGTGCTGACATCCTCTATTCCGGATTGATGTTCGCCGCTGGCATGTTATCCCTCTGGACCGCGCTCTTGGTCACCGCAACCTTCGTCGCCCTGACTCCATCGCTGCGAAAATCGGCTCCCACCGCTGCTACAATCTTACCTACAAGAAGTCGTCTGATCGCCCATGGTGCCGAAAAACCTACGCCCTCTCATTCCTTATCTGAAGCGCCGCAAGAGTGGCCTCTACTGGGGTGGATTGTGCGTTTTATTCAATAATGGAGTTGCAGTCCTTTTCCCGCAGGTTTTAAAGCGTGCCATCAATGAACTCTACTCTGGTGTGAACCGTCAGAAGCTGCTTACCTATGCCGCAGCAATCTTAGCCATCGCTCTCGTCAAGGGAATTTTTCAGTTTTTGACTCGCTGGGTGGTTATAGGTATTTCCCGAGACATAGAGTTCGATTTAAGAAACGATCTATTCGCACACCTCGAAAGCCTTTCTTACTCTTACTACCAGCGCAATCGTACGGGCGATATCATGGCTCGCGCCACGAATGATCTGAACGCCGTGCGCATGCTGCTGGGTCCCGCCATCATGTATTCGGCGAATACGCTGGTCTTCACTTCTCTGGCTCTCGGCTTCATGCTGGCCATCAGCCCAAAGCTGACTCTTTACGCTTTTTTGCCTCTGCCTATCGCAAGTGTGGTGATCCAGTATTTTGGACGCCGCATTCATCAGCGCTTCGAAAGAATACAAGCGATGTTCTCTGACATTTCAGCCCGTGCCCAGGAAAACTTCTCTGGCGCGCGTGTAATACGAGCGTATGTGCAGGAGCAATCCGAAATGGCAGCCTTCGAAGATGCCAATCAGGAATATATTCGTCGCAGTCTCGGGCTCGTGCGATTGATGGGAATGCTCTGGCCGACGCTGGAACTCATGCTGGGCGGAGCGGTGGTGATTGTTCTGTGGGTGGGAGGACGTTTAGTAATAAGTGGACAAAGCGTAGTCCATTTGGCATCTTATCTGCGAACAACTACGACCCTTAACCTCTCGGGCTCGATGACCGTCGGCGATTTCGTTGCCTTTAACACATACATGGTGCTACTAACCTGGCCAGTCATTGCCCTGGGCTGGGTGATCAACATCTTCCAACGCGGCACCGCGTCGATGGTGCGAATCAACGAAATACTGACGCAGATGCCCGAAATTGCGGACGGCGACGACATCGGATCATCGGATCATCGGGTCATCGGGTCATTAAAAGTTCCAACCTCTCCCGGGTCAGGTTTAGACCTTCAATCACCCGATGACCCGATCACCCGATCGCCCGATCTTTCTGGTGAAATCGAATTCTGCAATTTGAACTTCGCCTACAACGGGGCCTCCATTCTCAAGGACGTCAACCTGCGCATCCCGGCCGGATCCAGTCTCGCTATCGTCGGTCCCACCGGCTCTGGCAAGACGACTTTAGTAAACCTGATCCCGCGCATCTACGACGCCGCGCCCGGCGCGGTTCTCATCGACGGCCGCCCTATACGCGAGTTCCCTATCGATTCTCTGCGCCGCCAAATTGGCTTCGTTCCGCAGGAGACATTCCTCTTCAGCGCCACCATCCGCGAAAATATCGCGTATGGAATCAAAAACGAAGACGAAGAGGCTCGGCTCGACGACATCAAAGCCGCCGCCGAAGCCGCCAACATCGCTCAGGATATCGAGAGCTTCCCCGAAGGCTATAACACCACTGTGGGCGAGCGCGGCATCACGCTCTCCGGAGGCCAGAAGCAGCGCACGGCCATTGCCCGCGCCCTTCTGCGCAGCCCGCGTATCCTTATTCTCGATGACGCCCTGTCCAGCGTCGACACTCACACCGAAGACAAAATCCTCAACCATCTCCGCGAAATCATGCGCGGTCGCACGACTATCTTTATCTCCCACCGCGTCTCCACCGTCCGCAATGCGGATCGCATCGCCGTGCTCTACCAGGGACACATTGTTGAACTGGGCACCCACGACGAACTCATTTCCCGCAACGGCTATTACACCGAGCTTTATAACAAGCAGTTACTGGAAGAAGAGCTAGCCGAAGTCTAGTCTCGTGTGGAGCGGACACTCCCTTCGACTTCGCTCAGGGCAGGCCTGTCCGCCTACGGCGGGCAGCAAATCAGAGGCAATGGCTCAATCTGAATCTGGTGTGAAAGGGCACGGCTTCAGCCGTGCCGTACGTGGCACAAACCATAGCGGATTTACGGAAAAACTCGCGCTTCGTATCAGGGTATGCCTT
>PLBX01000149.1:3859-3982 GCA_003135495.1 Acidobacteriaceae bacterium
CAGCCTTTAAAAATCAGGAGTGACTATGCGACGTCAGCGAGCGGCCCTGCTGTCCCTCTCTACCCTTTTGAAGCCTAATTTTTTGCGCAGCACAATTTGCGCTCTGCTCCTTTCCACTCTTAC
>PLBX01000351.1 GCA_003135495.1 Acidobacteriaceae bacterium
CTAAGCGACCGAAGCGGCTGCAGCCGGCGCGGGAGAAGACATTAATTTCCGGACGCGATCCGAGGGCTGTGCGCCCTTCGAAACCCAATGTTCAATGCGTTCGCGCTTGAGGTCGAAGGTCGCCGGATTGGTGCGCGGATTGTACGTGCCCACGACCTCCACCGGGCGGCCATTGCGAGCCCGCTCCTTCTCAATCACTACCACTCGATAATACGGTTGTTTGCGCGCACCAAAGCGCGCCAGTCGGATCATTAACACAGACTTCAGTATCCTTTGCCCGGAAGAGTCCGGAGGGTGAACCAGCGAAGTAAAGACAAACCATTATTATGCCGGAGGTTAGGGGATTCTGCAACGGGGGCGCGTTGGTTCCAAATCGGCGCTAACAGCTTGAACCGCCAAGGGCACGAAGGTACACGAAGTATCACCCTGACTTTTACGTAACGATCTTCCTTCGTGTTCCTTCGTGTCCTTGGTGGTTCAAGCTTTTTTGTGCGGGAAGATCACCGCCTGCGCCTAGAAAACTTTGACGTGGAACGTCAAATACTTCTTCGGGTTCTCGCGGATTGCTTTCACTAGTTCTCGCGTTTCTACCAGCATCTGGCTGCTGTTGTTATAGAGTGCGGGATCTTTGAAGAGCATTCCTGCGGTGCCTTCGCCTTTCTCCAGGCGATCGGAAAGTTCGGTCAGGTTCTTCATTGTCGTTTGCAGGCGGTTGGCGAATTCCTGATCTCTGGTTAGAGTTCCGATTGCGCCCTTGCCGGCATTGATATCGTCGGTTAGCAGTTTGATATTCCCCATCGTCTTATTGGCGTTGTCGAAGAGTTCTGGATCTTTCAGAAGTTTGCCAGCTGAGCCCTTTCCCTGCTGCAGGTCGTCAACCATGGCATTGACTTTGTCGATGGCGGCAACTGCTTTCTTGTAGACCTCGTCGCTCGTGACCAGTGGGCCGATCGATCCCTTGCCGCTCTGGATGTCGTCCATCAAGTGCTTGAATTCGGCGACGGTGGCGTTGAGTTGGTCATACAGGGCCGGGGTGTAAATGACTTTGCCGATCGAGCCTTGACCGCTTTCGACGAATGCCAAAATGCGATCGAGCCGCTTCAGCAGCGCGTCCATGTTTTGCAGCGTACCCTGACTGGCACGGACTACATCCTGGACGTCGGGCTGTCCGCGGGATTGCAGAATGTCTCCGTCGGCGGCCTCTGGACCCTTCGCGGTTGAGCTGTCGATGTCGACGAAAGTTTCACCCAGGATTCCCGCCGTGCTCATCACCGTGACTGAGTCTTTCCGAAGGCTGTAGGAATATTTGGTATTGACCTTCATCGTCACTTCAACCGGTGTTGCGGGCTGCCCATTCACCACGCGCACGTGAGTTACGTTGCCAATGTCCACTCCCGCCAAACGCACCGGGGCGCCTTCGCGCAGGCCGCCTGCGTTATCGAAGTAGGAGCGCAATGTGATTTTGTGAGTGAACCATCCACCGGTGCCGCTCATCAGGAAAATCAGGACGGCAAGCGTGATGCTGGCTACAAGGACGGTGAGTCCCACGCGGAGCTGCGACCATTTCAGCTGCTTCTGGCTTGGCAAGGTGGTCCGTAAACGACAGAAGCATCATAACAAACGCGACAGCTTTAAGAGACCGCGTTTCAAAAAGTTGAAAGGGAGCAAAAAAACAAAGGCTCCCGATTTGGCGCGGTGGGCGCAAATAACGGGAGCCTTTATTTAGTCTAAAAGGCGGCCGGTTAGCCGGTTTCAGACGATTCGGTTAGCGATCTCGGCCCCCATGCTTGGGCTGAGACTGGTGAGCTTCGTGATTTTCGGGACGCGCCGCGGGATGAACGCTCGCATGGTGATCGGCCGGATGGTGGTCTTCGACATGGTGATTATCCGTGTGGCGGTCCTGACGGCGATCCTCGTGACGGTCATTTCTGGCGGCGTGGTCAAAACCGCGATTTCCGCCGCCGTGCATTTCAGCATGTCCGCGTGAGAAGTCGCCGGGCCGCCCCGTAGCCGCAATTGCTGGACGCCCATGATTGTTGGACGCGAAGAATTCACGGTTGTGGCTGGCCTCACGTTCATGGTGCATCTGCTCGGCCAGTGCCATGCGGTGCGGTTCGTGACCGAAACGCTCTTCTTCGCGAGTAGGATGAACCATGACCCCGCCCGGGCCGTTGAAGCTCACATGCACGTTATTGACGATCACCGTGCGGCTGTAAACGTTGTGGAAGCCCACGCCCACATTGAGCACGGCGCGATTGTAGAAGAACGCCCCGCCTCTCCACTCGCCGCCTTCGAAGCCTACGCCACCGTATCCGAAGCCGTAATTGACGCCGCCGTAAAAGCCGACGTGCGATCCCCAGTAGCCACCGTGCCAGCCGTAGCGGCCATGCTCAAAGCCCCAGTAGCCAGGCGTCCACAACATGCCTACCGGCGCGACAACCCACGTTCCAGGGACCCAGTAGTAGCCGCCATCTTCATTCCAAGCCCAATAACCGGGGGTCCATAAATGGCCCGGGCCGGGGCAAGCGGGCTGCTCATACACGGGCAGGGCCGGAGGAGCGATGCCCACCGAGATGCCAACTGCTACGCCCGCATAGGATGATTTCGATAGTGACAACACGGAAACCATCAACACCAAAACACTCAAAATTGACCAGCGAACGAAACGTTTCATTTTCATTACCCTTTCTTTATCCGCCGCTAATTCCCGCTATTTTCGCCCAAGAGCAGTAACCGAGTCTTGTTACGTACGCCCATATGAACCCTGACCTTTCGGGCATGTTTCGAACAGAAAGAAAGTTGTTGAAGACGGGAGGTTACTTTAGGGCTTCGTACTTCCTATGGATTAGAAACTGAGGGCGACAGCTGATAGCCGATGGCTCGCCTCAGTTTTCCAGAATGACGTGTGCCAACGCTTGGTCGCTCGTATGAGTAAGCGAGAGCGCGATATTTTTCGTGCCGAGTTTCGCGGCAATAGCTGCGGCTTCGCCATGAAATTGAATGGTGGGACGCTGGCCTTTTGGGCGCACGACTTCAATATCACGCCAGCGGACCCCTCGACTCCATCCCGTGCCCAGCGCCTTCATGCCGGCTTCTTTGGCGGCGAAGCGAGCGGCGTAGCTTTCGAAGCGGCGGACTCGGCGTTCGCAATAACTGATTTCGCCCTGGGTGAAGATGCGATGTAGAAAGCGATCGCCGAAGCGCTCGATGCTTTCTCGAATGCGGGGAACTTCGGCGATGTCGACACCGGTGCCCAGGATCATCAAGACATTGTGAATTGGTCTAGAGTTATTTGCAAAACCATTGACCACCAAGGGCACGAAGGTGCACGAAGGAAATTCTGGAGTTTTAGGGGAAAGCCTTCGGTTCCTCCGTGCCCTTAGTGGTGAAAGATTTCGTGGTCAGGAGCAGATTCCTAGCCAGCCGGAGCTCAGAAAAGATTGTCGCCGCGGTAGATCACTTGGCCATCAATCAGTCGCGCTTCGCTAAAAAGCTTATGCGGACGCGCCGGGCCCTCCGCATCAATGTGGAAGACTTCGTGGCCATTCGCCACCATCCAGTCCGACACAATCATGCGATGGCAGCGGAAGTACACGCGCTCCGCGCACATGTATGCGGTACGAGATGCGCCGGCAATTTCGACCAGTTCGGCAGCAGCCTGTTCGAACTCAGGCGCTAAAGTGTAGTCGGCGTAGTTGCGAAAGTTGGCATTTCGCAGCGCCGTATGCGGAGAATCCTTGCGCGTCGCTTTACGATACCCGCCCAGAGCTTGCATCCACACGTAGCGAATTCCCGGTTTCGGCAGTGAATGCTCAAGCGCTTCGCGATTAAAGTACGGTAAGCGCCGAGACATGGGGAAGGCGCGGATATCGACTAGAGTTTCAATGCCATGCGCCTTCAACGCCGACACGAGTTCGTCCAGCGTGCGCGTGGAGTGCCCGATAGTGTAAAGAATAGCCACACCGTATTTGATGCCGACATTCCAGAGTCGAGGAGGAGTGCCAGCGCCTCTCCGAAAACTTAAGGCCTATGGGTGCTATCATTAAAGCGCTCACCCTCAGTACCACCCTGAGCACGACGGGCGAGCGAATTTCGATGCGCATTCGACGCCGCCTCCCCATACCCTTAGCTGTTTTGGTTCTTGTGGGAGCCCTTGCGTTGATTGTGACCTTGCGCAAGCACGCTCCTCCGGAGCCTGCCCGCCTGCTGCCCGGAGCGGACGGATTTTTCTATGTCAACCTAAAGTGGATTCGGACATTCGCGACCGGAAAATTGCCGGCGGTCTCGCGCGAGGCGGAATATCAGAAATTCGTCGAGGAGACGGGCTTCCAGTTCGAACGCGATCTCGACCAAGCGGCCTTCGCCGTGCACTATCCTCAAAGTTGGGGCGGAGGCACGGGTGGGTCGGCCTCAGAACCGCGCTTCTCTGAGGTATTCGTTGGCAAGATCGACTCTCCACGCCTAACGTCGTACCTTAAGAAGGTTTCTTCCTCGGTCGAGGACTACCGCGGGTTTGACATTTACAGCATTCCGCTTGAGGGCCGCACCGTGCGCGTTGTGATGCTTTCTTACAACAGCGTCGCTGTGTCGAATCATCCTAATCCAGACGTAATTCGCGGCATGCTCGACCGCTCCCGCAAACTGGCCTCGCCCTTTGGAGGGCCATCGCTTCTGCGCAGGTTTTATCGCAAGGTCCCGCTGGCGAGTTTAAGTTTTGCGATTCTGCGAGTGCAGCCCAATGAAATGAGTTCCCTGAACGGGATGGGCAGTTGGAGTTTGCTGTTTCCCCGGCCCGCGGTAGCGGTAATCTCGGGGCGCTTCCTGCGCGCGTTCCACCTGCGCGCCGAGGCCTTTACCGACAGCGAGGCCGATGCCCGCGCCATCACCGACAAAGCGGCCGCCTTTCTCAACCTCTTTCGCACGGCCGAAAGTAGTGTGGGAACGCAGGAAACCGACGCTGACGTGAAGGCCTTCTTTGACAGTCTGAAAGTGGAACAATCGGGAGATCGCGCGATTCTGACCGCGGTTGTGCCGCCGGGCTTCGTCCGCAAAGTTTTGACGGAGGCTCCGCCCGAGGCTGTTGCTCCAGAGCCGCCTGCGGCGCCTGCCACTCCAGCCGCTCCGAAGGAATCGGCGCCCGCGCCAAAAGGCAGGAGAAAGCCGCGAACGCCAGCATGATGACTGACTCAATTGCTGTAACAATTCCAGGGTTCAAAGCATCTTCTTACTTAGGCGGCAATCATTTAACCGCGCCGGCGCTCGCTTTACGGCAATCGGCACGTCGATACAATTGGTGGCTACAATAGAGATATAGAGATTATGACGAGTTTGCCATTGCCGCTCGCTGTCTTCGTCGCAGGGCTTATCTCGTTTTTGTCGCCCTGCGTGCTTCCGCTGGTGCCGGGGTATGTTTCGTTGATCTCGGGCGTCGGCGTCGAACAATTGAAGCTGAAGGAAGGCGAGCTCTTCCGAAAGGTAATGCTCAACTCCGCTGCCTTCATCATTGGCTTCAGCATTGTCTTTATAACGCTGGGAGCGATTTCGACAGAAGTTGGGCAGGTACTCGCGCAATATAAATCGCTGCTCGCACGTATCGCCGGAGTAGTCATCATTCTCTTCGGCCTGCACCTGACGGGCATCTTCCAAATCAAAGCGTTGCTGGCCGACACGCGGTTACACGGGCTCAAGGGCAGTCCTTCGGCGTGGGGAGCATTCGTGATTGGCTTTGCTTTCGCCTTTGGATGGACGCCTTGCGTCGGCCCGATTCTCGCAGTGGTGCTCGGATTCGCAGCTACGCAAGATACGGTTTGGAAGGGAATTTTTCTTTTAGCGATTTATTCAGCTGGACTGGCTGTGCCTTTTCTGCTGACGTCGCTCGGCATCGAGCGTTTTTTAAAGTTCTACAATCGTTTCAAATTCCACATGCACGCTGTAGAGGTGGCAAGCGGAGGCTTGCTGATCGCATTGGGGGTTCTGCTGGTGATGGGGCGGTTCACCCTCATCTCCGGCTATTTCTCGTTCTTGAATAAGTTTGCGCTCTAGAAGGGCAGTTTTGGACGGGCGGGGACACCCGTCGCTCCATCGAATAATTGCGGATCTTGCCGCCGAGGTTTAGCAGTGAAACGAAATCCTCTGATTCTTTTTTTCATCGCGGCCATTGTGGCTGCCATGCTCTTCGCTGGCATGCGCGTGGCCCGCAAGAATCGCGAGAATGGTTCTCCTACGGGACAACTCATGGGCCAGGTTGCGCCCGACTTCGAACTTCCATCGCTGGACGGAAAGAATCTGAAGCTGTCCGATCTGCGCGGCAAAGCGGTTCTGCTCAATTTTTGGGCGACGTATTGCGGTCCCTGCAAGATTGAGATGCCGTGGTTTGTAGAGCTGCAAAAGCAGTATGGCCCGCAAGGATTTCAGATCGTTGGCGTGGCCATGGACGATGCCAGCACTGAAGAGATCTCCAAATTTGCAAAAGACATGGGTGTGAACTACCCGATACTGCTCGGCAAAGAATCAGTGGGTCAAAGCTACGGCGGCGTGAGCGTGTTGCCGACGACGTTTTTTCTGGATCGGGACGGCAAGTTGATCGCGCGGGAATTTGGGTTGCAGAGTCGCAGCGTTTTTGTTGACCACATCAAAAAGGCGTTGAGCCAAGGGCAAGCGGTACAGGCGCAAAAGTAACTACCGAAGCGACGGGTGCGTGGAGTAAATTTGGGGGATATTACAAGCGAGGGCTATTGAAGATTTTTGTCGTGAGCGCGCTCGTCCTGTTTTCAACCCTTACCCCTGCGCAGGAAGACTTTGGCCAACAAGCTCCCTCTATAAAAATGGATCCCGCTCCGGTCGTCACCGTTGTGCAGGGCAAGGCGGGGAACGTTCCGCTATCGTTCCGCGTTCCCGGCGGTTACCACATCAACTCCAATAAGCCGAAGTCTGAGTTTCTTATTCCGACGGTCTTAAAGGTGGACGCCACGACCGACATCGTGATCGGAGGAACGACTTACCCCGAGGGTCACGATATGAGCTTTGCTTTCGCTCCGGACGAAAAGCTCAATGTTTATACCGGAGATTTCAAGGTAAATGTCTCAGTGCGGCCGCTGCATTCCGTACAGCCTGGCAAATACATTGTTCGAGGAACTTTGAAATATCAGGCTTGCGACAACAGGGCTTGTTATCCGCCTAAGAAGTTGCCGATGAGCTTCGACGTGAAGATTGCCAGGGCTCCGGCAGTACGAGGTCAGAATCCGGCCCAAAGTCCTCACGCCCACTAGGGACAGGTAAAATTCTTAGCCGGTTTTAACGGTGTCCGAATTCGTTCTTAAAAATCTTTCCATCCTTCATTACAAAACCGACGTTCCCTAGAATTTTGATATCCGTCAGCGGATCGCCGGAAACGGCGACCACGTCCGCGTAGGCTCCGGGAGCGATTACTCCGAGGCGGCCTTTCATATCAAGCAGGTCGGCCGCTCGCGAAGTCGCGCTCTGAATCGCCTGCATCGGAGTCATGCCAAATTCAACCATTCGTGGAAACTCTTGCGCAATCGGCTCGCTCCAAGGAATGCCGCCCATGTCAGTTCCGAAAGCAATCTTCACGCCTGCCTTCACTGCTTTGCGGAACGCTATTTCATGCTCAGAGGCACGCTTGCGATCGCGCTGACCTTCCGGAGTATCGGCGGGCGCCCAGTCTCCGTAATAAGGACTGAGCGTGGCGCAGAGCCACGCTCCCTGGCGGATCATCTGCGCGATTTGCGCGTCGGTCAGCACCAGGCCGTGTTCAATCGAATCGCAGCCGCCATCGAGAGCGCGCTGCAAGCCTTCGCCGCCGTAGGCATGGCACGCAACTTTTTTCCCCCAGCCATGAGTTTCATCGACGATGGCGTGAAGTTCCTCTACAGTCAAAGTCGGTTGCGATACGAGTTCACCGTTCTTACCGACCCACGACCGGTGCGTCATGTACACCTTGATCCAGTCGGCGCCATGATCAAGTTGTTCGCGTGCCGCCTTCCGCGCCTCAATAGGACCGTCGATGATTTGCACGCCTTTGGGAACTTCGAT
>PLBX01000483.1 GCA_003135495.1 Acidobacteriaceae bacterium
AGCGCGGCGCGACCGTGCTCGTGGACAACACGATCGCCACGCCCATCAACCAGCGCCCGGCGGACTTCGGCATCGACCTGGTCATGCATTCCGGCACCAAGTATTTCGCGGGTCATGCAGACCTAATGTGTGGCATCGTCGCCGGACGTCAAGACCTGATCCAGAAGATCCACGAGACTCGCACCACGCTCGGCGGGGTCATGGACCCCCATGCCGCCTGGCTGCTGCTGCGCGGCATCAAGACGCTGGCGGTAAGAGTCGAGCGCCAAAACGAGAGCGCCTTGAAAATTGCCGAATTCCTGAGCCAGCACTCGAAAGTCGCGCAAGTGCATTATCCCCTGCTCAAAGAGCATCCCGACTACGCCATAGCGCGCAAGCAAATGAAGGGCGGTGGCGGCGTTTTAAGTTTCGAAGTGGAAGGCAGCGGAGCCGACGCCTGCCGCGTCGCCGAGGCGCTAAGTTTGTTTACGTTGGCGCCAAGTCTCGGAGGCGTGGATTCGCTCGTGACCATCCCCGCGCTCACCTCGCACTACATGATCGATCCCGAACTGCGAAGAAAAATGGGAGTAACCGACCAGATGATTCGCTTGTCGGTGGGCATCGAACATGTGGATGATCTGATTGCCGACCTGGAAAAAGCCTTGGCGGTATTGAACCGAACCCGCAAGGAGGCTCTGGTGGCGACGGAGTAGACTTCAAATTCGCATTTTCTAAAAAGAAAATCCTGGCTCATGTCGAGCCAGGATTTTTTTCTCCATCGTACTTTTCGGCGCTAAAACAGGAACTTCAATGCCAGTTGCAAGATGCGCGCCTCGTGCGCTGCAGCCGGACGGAACAATCCTCCGCCGAGGCAACTCGGATCATTTGGACTATTGTTCGGCCCCACGTAGCAACCTACAGAATTGCTGTAACTGGTCAGGTTGGAATTCCCGCCGGCAGAACCAGCATCGCCATAGATGTAGCCGAATTCAGTGTGATTGAAAACGTTAAACGCCTCCGCACGAAATTCGAAAGACTTCCCTTCTCCTACTCGGAAGTGCTTGAAGAGCGCCATATCGAAATTCACTTGCCGCGGATTGCGCACGATGTTTCTGCCTTCGTTTCCGAACGTCAAACCCTGTGGAGCCGCAAAAGCCGCGGGGTTCACGAGGAGCGGGCCGTACTGCGTTCCGCCAAGGTTCGCCGCGCTTCCCCCGACAATCCCCGCATTAGGATTGCCGATAACATCCGGTCGCGATCCCGCTGTAGCCACTCCGTTGGCCACTCCGGCGTTGTCGCTCGGGATCGCAATCCCGTCGCCGCTATTCTCGACCGTGAACGGCGCTCCGCTTTGGATGTTGGTAATGCCCGACCATTGCCAGCCGCCCAGAATATCGTGGGTCAATCCTGCAGCCCGGAAGAAGGGCAGATCGTAGACATAACTCAAGGTGAACACGTGCCGCTGATCGAAGTTCGAGCTCGCTCGATTCGCAGCCAGATCATAAGAATTAACAAAGCTGGCATCGCCTGCCGAGGAAGCATTGTCGATGGAGTGCGAGTAAGTGTAAGCCGCGCTCAGCTGCAACGCGCCCACTGTCTTGCGAGCCGAGAGCTGCAAACCGTGGTAGATGGATGAAGCCGTATTTCTTTGCGCACGAACGTCCGAGTATCCTTGATACGGTCTGAAAAAGTCGGGATTGTTCCCGCACGCCACGTACATATTAACGCCGGGAGTTCCAGGAGTTTGGTCCGCCGCGACACCATCCGAATTGTAACCAGGAATCACTGGACCTCCGGGCCCTGCGGTTCCAGACGCGCAATCACCGGGGTAGGTAACATTGCCCGAAGAGTCGGTAATGACACCAGTGAACGGCTGATGGGCTGCGTAGGGATTCGAACTGAGAGGCGTCGGCCGAATCTGGTTAAGATCGTAGCGCTGCCCTAAATGCGTTCCCTTGCTGCCGACATAAGCGACCGTGGTAACAACGTGGCCAGGTAACTCATGTTGTATGTCTAAGTGCCACTGTTGAACATAGGGCCAGATCTGCTTATCCGGAATCGATACGACACTCTGCGGATATTGCGCCCCCAACGACGCGCCGACGGCCGAGTAACCGGAAGTTACGATGTTTCCAAACGCGTCGAACGTCGTACCGATATTTTGTTGTGTTGGATTCTGCACCAGCGGCGGCGAGCCTTCGAGTGCAGTCGCTACGGCTTCGTTACCATTTGTGTGCTCAAAGAAAATTCCATATCCGCCGCGAACCGCCGTCTTGCCATCTCCCATCGGATCCCATGCAAATCCAATTCGTGGTGCGGGATTAAACAAATGTCCCGCCGCGCAGCCAGTAGGAACGCCGCCCACTCCGCATTGCACCATCCCGTTGTATGGATTCGACGCTACCGTCCCGTCCGCATTCAGAGTGGTTGCGCCCTGCACATATTTAAACGGATCGAAATTGTAAGCCTGCTTCTTGTTGTCATACACGGTTCCGTACAAGCTCACGCGCACACCCAGATTCAGAGTGAGCCGCGGAGTTATATGCCAGTCATCTTGAAAGTAAGGTTCAAATATTTTGTATCTCAGGTAGTACTTGGGCTGCCCGCTGGCCTGCCCAAAACTTTGAATGTTTCCAGTTAGCAGATCGGCGAATGGATCGCCAGTTGAACCAGAGAACCCTGTGTTGTATTGGATAAAACCGTTCACCGAAGGTTCGAACTGCGGCAATTCGTTTTTCTGCGAGGCCACGAAATAGCCGCCGAACTGAAGATTATGTTTGCCAACAATCTTCGTCACGTTGTCGCGATAGCTATAACTTGGGTTTGAGTTCACTGGCCCATTCGGAACATATCCCGCGTCTTGCGCGATACCACTGAATAACGTCCCCCCAGTCAGCGAAATTCCAGGCAATTTCCCGCCGCCAAAGCCATTTTGAAACAGGCCGACGTTGTATCCCGCGGGTCGCTGCCATGCGCCCTGATTCTGAAATGTGATGTGATTGACCGAATAGCTGGCCACAAATTCATTCAGCAGCGTTGGAGTGACCGTAGCTGTCAAATGCACCACTAGGCTGGTCGCAGGCTGCCCGTATGCATCCTGGATTGTGGGATAACTGCTGCCGTTCGTCCATAGCGGAGTCGGAGATACAGAATTCCATGAATCGTGGATGTACCGGACAGATGCGCGAACGTTTGACGTAATGTTCTGATCGATTTTGAACAACTCTTCCCGCCACTTGGTTGGCGTTGATGAGGATTGATTGAAAGCCCACGAGGCGCTATCGGGGTTGTGAGCGTTGGGATATGGGAACATCGCCAGCAGAGGGACAGCATTCGGATCGATGGGAACAAGAACTGGGTTCGCCAAGCCTCCGTTCGGATTTCCAAAATAATTCCCTGTGGCAGTATTCACCGGGCAGTCCACCGGTCCATTCGGAGGAGGAAGATTACAGGGCTCGCTAAAGTCTCCAAACGCCGCCTGTGTCCCCGTACAACCCACTCCACCCGCACCGGGCTGCAATCCGCGCTCCACACAGGACGGAACCGGCACATTGAAAGTTGTTGGATTAATCTCGCGCCGCCACTCCTCGGAAAAGAAGAAAAATGTCTTTTGCTTGTTCTCGTTGTAAACCCCGGGAATGTAAACGGGGCCGCCAATCGTATAACCAAAATCATTTCTCTTATACGGCGGCACGTTAGGAGCAAAGTAATTGCGCGCATTCAACGCGTCATTGCGGACAAACTCGTACACATCGCCATGGAAGTGGCTGGTCCCCGACTTAGTTTCGATCTCAACTGTTCCCGACCCGTTGCGTCCATACTGCGCGCCATAATTCGAAGTCAGCAGTTTTACTTCCCCGATCGCATCGATGCTTGGATACGTCATCAGCGTAGTGTTGCTTCCGTCATCCATGTTGTTGCCGCCGTCGATCTCCCAGTTGTTGTATTCGGTGCGGCCGCCGTTGACGCTGTACGCGACCGTCGCCAAGCCGGTTCCCGGCTCGTCTGATCCGGATTGATTCGTAGCTCCGGGAGTCAACGCCAGTAACTGCGTGTAGTTGCGCCCATTCAATTGAAGCTGGCTAATCTGTTTGCCAGTCACCGTTCCGGAAAGCTCCGACGACTGCGTTTCTACTAGATTTAAATCCTCGCCTTGTACAACAACTTCGGTAGCAATATTTCCCACGACGAGAGTCGCATCGACACGAGCTTTTTGCGCGACACGCAGGACAACGCCTTCGCCCTTAAAAGTCTTGAAGCCTTTCGCGGATATGGTCAGGTTGTAGCTTCCACCCGGAAGCGCCGCTTCCAGGTAATCGCCGTCGGAATTGGTCGTGGTGGCGCGCTGAATGCCGCCCGCAGTTCCCGTGATCTGTACATTCGCTCCCTGGATAACCGCGCCGCTGTTATCGCGAACAGTGCCGGTAATAACGCCGGTATCCTGTGCGCAAAGATTCGCTGCTGCGAACAAGCTCAGTACTACCACTCCAAGTAATAGACGGATTTTCATAGATAACTCCCCATACCACAGAGATCCAAAACAGAGGGAACAGATCTTGTTCGAACGCGGTACCGCACTAGTTTCAGCCCTGCCCCGCCAAACTGCCGCAATCCCGGCGCCCACAAACTTGACCGGGCTGCTTACTGTTGCATCCTGAAAAGCATTCAAATGGCTCTATTAAAACGTATCAATACTGCTTCAGGCGTCTTTCACTGTCAAGAGAAAAGCTGTCTCGCACCGGCCGGGTCACTTCAACTGCCGGGTCGACTCGCGCACGATCAACTCAGGGATGATTTTGCGGTGAATGGTGGGGGCGGATTTCTTTTCGAAACCTGAATTAATCGCCTCGAGAACAATTGTCGCAGCCGTAGTGCCCATAAGTTCCATGGGCTGGCGGATGGTAGTGAGGGCAGGCGAATAGAGGGCTGCCGGGGCAACGTCGTCGAAACCAATCACGGAACACTGATCCGGCACGCGAATGCCATTTTTGTTGAGGGCGCGAATCGCGCCGAAGGCTGTCATATCGTCAAAGGCCATCAACGCGGTGAAAGCGCGATTACGACGAAGCAATTCCTCCGTTAATTTGTAGCCTTGTTCAAAACTTGAAAATGGATCTCCAGATTCTGGAAGATCAACGATGAGCCGCGAATCTAGTTCGAGGTCACGTTCGTGGGCCAAAGTGCGCACGCCGCGCCATCGCGGCTCGGTGTCCGTCAGTCCTCGCGGGCCCCGGATAAACGCGATCTTACGATGGCCGAGGGAGTGGAGATGATCCATCGCCGCATACGCTCCAGCAGCATTGTCCACAATTACCGAGCTGATGTTTTCGTTATTCAGATCGCGTCCCACAGTTGCCGTCGGAATATTGTTCTTCTCTAGGTCCGCAAGCACATTGATGTCGACGAACAGCCAGTTTGCCAGGACCACGAGGCCTTCAATGCGGCGATCGAGCAACATTTCCAGATAGCGTTCAAAGCGGCTGCGTTCGTTGTGAACGTCCGTCAGGATAGGGAGGAACGATGACTGATAGAGAGTGTTCTCGATTCCCCGCAAAACCAGCGTGCAGTAAGGATCGGTCATGTCGAAAACCATGACTCCTACAGTCTGGCTGCGCCGTCCTCGCAACGATCGCGCGAAAAGATTAGGACGGTAACCCAGATGCGAAGCGGCGCGCTGGATACGCCCTTTGGTCGTGTCGGGAATATAGCGCGCCAGCGGCGCATTATTTAAGACAATCGATACCGTTGCCGACGAAAATCCGCTACGCTCGGCAACGTCGCGAATGGTGACCGCCGCGGGCTGCGAGCGCTTGCGTGGCACTTGGGGAACACGCCGGGATTTCGCCGATGCACTTTTTCGCGTAGGCTTGGAATCAGAGTCTTCCATTGTTCCGCTTGAACTTCGGCCTCTTGCTGGCGGACACTACAGGACGATGAAACCAGTGTCAAGCATCTCCTTCGCGCTTGCCCTCTCACTACTAGTTCTTTCGTATGGAGTGAATGCACAGAATACTGCGCATGATCCTCAAAGATTATTTGAGGCTGGAGAAGCCGCGCTGCGCGCGGGAAAGCTCGATGAGGCCGAGCGGGAATTCAAGCAAGTGGTTGCGATTAATCCCGGAGTGGCCGGAGCATATGCCAATCTCGGCGTGATTTATATGCGGCGCAAACAATGGCCGCAGGCGCTCGAAATGCTGCGCAAGGCTGAGAAACTCGCGCCCGGTATCCCAGGAATTCGCTTGAATATCGGGCTGGCATATTTTCGGCAAAATAATTTCGCGCGCGCGATTCAGCCCTTTGAGTCGGTCGTCCGACAAGCGCCTGATTCCTTTCAAGCACGCTACCTGCTGGGCCTTTGCTATTTTTTCGATGATCGCTGGCAGGATACGGTCGATGCCATGGAACCGTTATGGCCACAGGCTTCTGATCAGCTGAACTATCTTTACGTGCTCGACATCGCGGCCTATAAAGTCAAGAACCAGGCGTTGGAAGAAAAAGCGGCAATGCGGCTGGTTGCAGTCGGTGCGGGATCGCCGGAGTTTCATCTCTTGATGGGCAAAGCGTACTTGAACCGCGGAGAGTACGACGACGCGATAAAAGAACTTGACGCAGCGGCAAAGGCCGACTCGAAGTTGCCCTTCGTACACTTCAATCTGGGTTTGACGTACATACATAAGCAAGATTACGACCGGGCGCGCGCCGAGTTTCGCTCCGACATTGCAATCGAACCGGATGTTCCTTTCAACTTTGAGCAGTTAGGCAACTTAGAATCGACCGCGAGAAATGATGATGAGGCGGCAAGAAATTATCGCAGAGCTTTAAAACTCGATCCTCAGTTGCTAAGTGCGCACATGGGATTGGCCAAGATCGAAGAACACCGGCGACACTATGCTGCAGCTTTGTCGGAGCTGGATCAAATCATTCGGCTCGAAGCAGGAAATGCCAGCGCGCATTATCTTCGCGGGCAAGTGCTGACGCGCATGGGACACGAAAAAGAAGGCCGCGAGGAATTGACCTCAGCAACCAGACTCCTCAATGAACAGCGGGCCGCACGGCACAAAGAATTAGAGGGAGAAACAGTTCCAAGTCCAGAGCTGGCACAAGAGCCTTAACAATTTTCGCGTGCCTTATTTTCGCGTAGAGACGCGGCTTGCCGCGTCTATCTCGCAACACGGGAAACGTCCACGACAGAAATTTAAACCTCCTGCACGCATCTCATAATTTCGGCTTCGCTCAGTGTGTGGTCGCTCGCCTTCGCGCATTTGTAGATGCGATCGACAACACCATCATAGGCGGGCAAGCCACGGCGTTCCAGCCAAAAAAGAACATTTGATTTCCCGCTCATCGGCCCAATGTCGATGATTTGTTCGAGGCCGAAAATATGTGACGGCACTCCTGAATAAACAGTGTTAGCGAGTTCAATATCTTTTTTCTTGTAGGCCTTGATCACTGCTGCAGCGTGCACTCCTGTGGCGGTTCGGAATGCATCTTCGCCAACCACCGGATAATTCGCCGGAATCGGGACGCCGGTAGCGATCGAGACAGCCTCGCAATATTGTTTCAGCTTCGTCAAATCTTGCTCATCCCATGGCGGGATGCCCATAAGTTTCAAGTTAACCAGCATCTGATCCATTTGCGTGTTGCCGACGCGTTCTCCAATACCGAGCGCCGTCGCGTGCACGCAATCCGCACCAGCCACCAGGGCCGCCATGGAGTTCGCAATCGCCAATCCGCGATCGCAATGCCCGTGCCAATCGACGCGAATCTTTTGCCCGGAGGGGTGAACAACTTCTTCAAGTACAAATTTCACAAGTGCGACTGCGCCCATCGGCGTTGCGTGTCCGGCGGTATCGCAAAGCACCAGAGCATGCGCCCCAAAGTTGATGGCGGCTGTATTGAGTTGCCTCACTGTTTCGGGATCGCAGCGCGTGGTGTCTTCGGTGACGTACATGACTTCCAGTCCGAGCGAGACGGCGTATTTGACAGCCTTCTCCGTCGTCTGAAGAAGGAAGTCGCCGTTCCATCCTTCGGTGTAGCGGCGCAGGGGGCTAGTTCCCAAAAAAGCAGCGACCTCTATTGGAAGCCCTGTTTTTTGCACGATCTCTGCAATCGGACGAATGTCGTTTTCGTGAGTGCGGGCGGCGCAGTAAGCCGTAATCTTCATTTTGTTGCGCGCAATTTCGTGCGCCAGCGCTGTAGCATGCTCAACTGCGCGCGGGCCCGCTCCAGGCAATCCAATATCAAGCGAGCTAATACCCAGCCGCTCCATCAGATGAAGGATTTCGATTTTCTGCTGAATCGAAGGATCTCGCACAGATGGCGATTGCAAGCCGTCGCGCAGCGTTTCGTCAGTCAGACGAACCGGTCCCGGCGGGTGCAGGGATTTTGGATAGAGACGATTCCAATCGTAGATAAGGTCAGAAGTATTCACGGATGAATGTGTGGGTTGCTAGATAGCCTACTTCGGATCCTTCAATATCTGGTCCTTCGGTTTTTCTGTGGGCTTTTCCGCAGTGGCCTTTTCCTCCTTCGAAGGGACGATGAAGCCAAATCTCGACTGCTGGCCGATCGCCGCAACGTTCACGCCACGTGGATCCTCGGGATTTGGCAAGTAAAGCGTGTGGCAGAATTCGCACCGGTACACCTCTTTGTTCGGTCCCCAGACTTTTTCCACGCAGCCGCACTCCTGTTCCAATACATCGGCAGCATAGAACCAGCGCTTCAGATGCCCGCCACAGAATTTTCCCTTCTCGTTTTTCTCGTTGCAGGCGCGCTGCCCCGGCTTTTTGATCTTAACCTTGTGGTTGGGTAGCTGCGGAACTGCGCTCGTGCCTGCGCTCGCCGTTTCAGCGGATACCATTTATTCTCCTGCGGCCCTTTGTGAAAGCCGCCCAACGCTATTTTACTCAGTGGCGCCTATTCAGACCAACGATGGTAGAAAGTTCGTCAACCACAAACCTTCGAGAGTGCACAAAAGGAGCTTTTGCTATTGAACGCTCGCGATCAATCGCAGCCACGACGTAAACTCGCGCATTGGCCGGCTGACCAAGTGACGCCGAGCGCGAATATATCCAATACGGCGGTAACTTTTTGTACGCAACGGCACGAGCGCACAGCCCGCGGCGTTCGACGAGGCCATCGCCGGCACCACGCTCAGCCCAAATCCAGCCCGCACCAACTCGAAAATGCTTTCCATCTGATTCGTCTCGAATACCGATCGAAGTTCAGCCTTGGCGCGCGTGCAAGCGGTCAGCACGTTGTCGCGCAAACAATGCCCTTCCTTTAGCAGCAACAGCCGTTCGTTGCGCAGGTCCTGCAGATTGACCATAGGCCGGCCACATAGCGGATGTTTTCGAGGAACCACCAGCAACAATTCTTCTCGAAATAACTCGCTGCACACGATGTCAACTTTCGGAACAGGCAGACTGACAACCGCCAAATCAATCTCTCCTGCCTGCAAGGCTTCCACTAATTGCGATGTCGTCTCTTCCCTGAACTGCGGATTCACCTTTGGATAGCGCCGCGTAAAATCGCCGATTCTGCGCGCAATGAAATAGGGCATGATGGTTGGAATTACCCCAACGCGCAAGCTGTCATAGCCTTCGTTTAACGCCGCGATGCGACTTTCGGCTTCGGCCACCTGCTGCAAAATTCCGATCGCCATTTTGTGCAGGCCTTCGCCTGACGACGTCAGCCTTACCGACCGTCCAAGACGCTCGAATAATATTGTGCCCAAATCCTTTTCAAGTCTCTTGATCTGTTGCGACAGAGAAGGCTGCGCGATGCCCAACTGCTCCGCCGCGCGCGTGAAACTGCCGGCACGTACGATCGCGCAGAAATAACGCAGTTGGTGGACTTCCATAATTAGTAGAACTTCGTCAGGGTCATTTGCACATTGCCGAATGCGCGCCATCGAAATCTCGCATAGGTTTATCCTATTTCACTGATTCATTATGACATTTATCGCCTATGAGTAAAAGAGCATAGGATACTCTCGACCTCACAACCTACTTTTAATTTCAAGGAGAGTGTGTCCCTATGCCCGAGGAAAAGAAGCAGCTCACTACCGCCGCCGGCCGTCCGGTGGGAGATAATCAGAATTCGCTTACTGTTGGGCCGCGCGGCCCCATCGTTTTTGAAGATTTTCTACTCTTCGAAAAAATGGCTGTGTTCAATCGCGAGCGGATCCCGGAGCGCATTGTGCACGCTAAAGGTTCCGGCGCATACGGCCATTTCACCTGCACGAATCCCAACCTGGCGAAGTACACGACCGCTAAGCTTTTTTCTAAGGCCGGAAAGACTACGCCAACTTTCATTCGCTTCTCCACTGTCGGCGGCGAAAAGGGTTCAGCAGACACGGAGCGTGATCCGCGCGGTTTTGCGCTGAAGTTTTACACCGAAGAAGGCAACTGGGATATGACCGGTAACAACACGCCAGTCTTCTTCATTCGCGACCCGCTCAAGTTCGGCGATTTCATCCACACGCAGAAACGTGATCCACAGACCAATTTAAAGTCGCCAACCATGATGTGGGATTTCTGGTCGCTTTCGCCCGAGTCACTGCACCAGGTGACCATTCTGTTCTCCGACCGCGGCACTCCCGACGGCTATCGTCACATGGATGGCTTCAGCAGCCACACCTTCAGCCTGATCAATGCCAACGACGAACTTTTTTACGTGAAGTATCACTTCAAAACCAAGCAAGGCATCAAGAACTTCACCGGCGAATCAGCGGAGATGATGAAAGGCAAAGATCCCGACTACGCCCAGCGCGATCTCTTCAACGCTATCGCAAAAGGCGATTTCCCCAAGTGGACGGTCAGCATTCAGGTCATGCCGGAGAAAGAAGCGGATACTTACCACATCAATCCCTTCGATCTGACAAAGGTGTGGCCGCACGGAGATTATCCGCTGATTGAAATCGGCGAACTGGTTCTCGATCGCAATCCGGAAAACTATTTTGCCGAAGTTGAGCAGGCGGCTTTCGAACCGAAGAACGTGGTTCAAGGAATGGGCTATTCGCCAGACAAGATGCTGCAAGCCCGATTGATTTCTTATCCGGACGCGCACCGCTATCGTCTGGGCGTGAACTACGACTCCCTGCCGGTGAACAAACCGCAGTGTCCCGTGATGCACTATCACCGCGACGGCGCCATGCGGTTCGATGGCAACTTCGGATCGGCGCCAAACTACGAGCCCAACAGTTTCGGCGGACCCAAGGAGAATCCTGATTATCGCGAACGGCCCAGATCGATCGCAGGTTCAGTCGATCGCCACAATCATCGTCTGGATAACGATTACTACTCGCAGCCGGGAAATCTTTTCCGCCTGATGAAGCCGGATGAGAAGAAGCGCTTGATCTCAAATATTGTCGGCAGCCTGAGCAACGCGCCCAAGCAGATTCAGGAGAGGCAGATTGGCCACTTCATGAAAGCTGACCCTGCCTATGGACGCGGGGTTGCTGAAGGGCTCGGCATCAACGTGGAACACCTCATGCCCAGAGAGCCTGCACTCGCTAGCGACTAAATCGAAGCGAACGAAGCGAACCGGGCCCTGGAGTCTTTAAAACTCTGGGGCTTTTTTCTGCGGTACGGACGTTCGCACGCTAGTGCGATACGTTGGCCATGGCTTCGTTGAGCCCGCGGAAAACGACATCGTAGTGCCCGCTCTCGGCCGCGAAGCGAAGCGCCTTCACGTTTTCGACGCATATCTCAACCGCTTTCGGCTGGTTCTTGAGGATATCCATCACTTGTTCAATGAACTTAGCTAGCGGCATTGCGCGAGGATCCGCGGCTCCGTTCAGAAGATCGGTTGCGACGTAGGGAGGAATTAATTCGAGAACCTCCGTCGTAGACTCGCGCAGCTGATAGCGCAGCGATTGCGTGTAGGAGTGGACGGCCGCCTTGGTCGCGCAATACGTCGGGGTGGGAGCCATCGGGACGAACGCCAGCCCGGACGAGACGTTCATGATGGCGGAGTATGGCTGCTTCCGCAGCAGAGGCAGCAGGTCGGCAGTGAGACGGATTGGGCCGAGCAGGTTAGTGGCGACAATTGATTCTGCATCCGCGAGGTCGTCCTGTTGCTTCTGCAGATTTTCGAATCGCATAATGCCCGCATTATTGATCAATACATTCAACGCCGGGTATTGCGCTGCGACCTCATCCACAAAGGCGCGGATGTTCGCGGGGTCTTCGATGTCGAGCGTTAGCGATTTCATTCCCGCGTTCTTTTTGGTTGTTTCGTCGAGAGCCTGCTTACGCCGGCCGGAGATGATGACTTGATTCCCTAAAGCATGAAAGGCTTCTGCGAGCCCTCGGCCAATGCCGGACCCTCCACCCGTGATAAGGATCGTGTTGCCTGTGATATTCATTTAGATTATTTACTCCTGCTTTAATTGTAGAAGGCAGTTCGATTCCTTTGACTCTGGCGGAACTGCCGGCGAGCTAATCAAATTCCTTGCTTGGGGTGGCTTGGTCTGCACCCACCCGACCCGCAGTAATCTCGGCAATAACGTAGTATTCGCTTTTCATCGGGACTCCGGCCATTCTTCGCAGCATTGCGATCTGACCGATGTGCGTGAGCGCGTCGGCAATCGGGGCTTGAATTAATTGTTCCGCTGCAACTTGCAGCGGCTTCTCCGACGCGAGGTAATCGTCGAACTTTTTTAAGGAGCCAAAAAAACGCTCGCACTCTTTCTCCCATGCGAGAGGAGTGGAATCGTGCCAATCGCGGCGGCCTTCACACATGGCGAGGGCCCAATCCATTAAATCGCCAATGTGCGCAAGAATTTTTGCCGGCGTGCGCGACGTTTCAGGAGCGCCGTAATTAGCAAAACCGGGGCCTGCGTTGCGGATTGCTTTCCCCCCGCGATAAGCAACGGTTGCCACCACATGGCGCAGAAGAACGCGAGATTCGTTCATAATTTAAGCAGCCCTGTCGCCATCACCTGGCGATTCTTTATTGCCACTGCTACTAATCGTGTTATCCATTCCTTTTACGTTTGCGCTCGCACGTCTTCCGGTCGCGGCACTCGCGCGCGGCGCAGACGTGCGCAACGCTCGCACCAGCACAGGCCGTCGCAGAACCGTTTCCAGCAAATGTCGCGCGGCGGCCACGCGCTCTGCCGAACCGTCGAGAGCCGAATATCCTTCGGCCCGCACGACGATGAAATTGTCCTGCAGGCGAATCTCGACGCGCTTTGATACTGCTTGGTGTGCACCGGCCTGCGAAGCCGCAGCAGGCAGTACGCGTCGCATGTTGTTCGCTGGTTGTCGCGCCTCGAGGGCCACGGAGAGCCGCAGAATACCCGCCAGCAGCGTTGCTATCGGGCGATCCGGTAACTCGAGCCGTTGCATAATTTTTTCACGAGGACGTGGCAATGCGCCTCGATGATAACGCGCCACTATCGCCGCCAACTCCAACTCCCGCACGCTGAACCCTATCGGCCGCGTCATTCCGCGAATCATCCGATACGATTTCTTCTGATGATTTTTCTCACCTTTCGATTTGCCCACCTCATGCATCAATGCCGCCGCCTGCAATATCGAGCGCGGGTCGAGTTCCTCATTTTCATCAACATTATTTTCAGCAACTTTGTGTGAGGTTGAATTCGGACGAACCGGAATCGAGACAGAAAGCGACGAGCGGAGATTCGCGGATATCAATCCAACATTTCTTAACCCGTCGTACAAATAAAGCGCCACTTGAGCGACGCGCTGAGAATGCGCACAATCGGGATCCATGTATCCAGCCCACGTTCGGAGGCGGCTCATCGCCGCCGTGCGCAGTTGCGGGCCCGACGGCAACTCCTCCCGCCACAGTCCCCATAAAGACTTGCGTCCCACCATCTTCTCTCGATAGCGCGCGAGTCTTTTATTACGCTCGTCATTTAATTTTGCGCGCCACTCTCTGCGACTTTTCAAATCAGGGAACGCAGCTACCTCGGGGTTAATTGCGGTGGCCCACAAGACGTCCAGATCATGCACTTCGCCGAGTAGATCCTGCAAATCTTTCAAATCGTCGCCCCAACGCGCGTGCTGTTGCGGCAGAAAATTTTCTACCGTGTAACGGAAGTGCTTGATGCCGATTCGGAGTTCATGCCAGCTAATGGTGGACCGCGTCCGCAGAGCGCGTTTATGCAAATCGTAAGCTTCCATCCACTTTTCAAGCGCGAGATGCAGATAGACGAGGCTTCCCGGCCGCACCCGGGAGGCTCGCTGCGGAAGCGATTTGCTCCACTGCCGCCATTGCTTGCGATTGAACTGATCGAGATCTTTGCGCGCCAGCTGTTTGCAATCAGCTTCCCGGGTTTTGATGTGCTCAAGTAGTTTGGCCGCGACCGGATCGCTTGTCTTGCCGGGTTCTTCGCCAGAATTCCCGCTCGCTTTCTCACTCAGTTTCTCGATCCACTCCTCCATCACTTGCATGTCGCGGAGGTCGCCAAGCGCCTGAAAAAGCTTCTTGCCCGCCTTCTTCATATCCTTCCACGAAGAATCAGGATCAAGTGCGATCAGGCCATCAGCGAGCGAACGGCAGCGTCGCAGCGCGACGCGCAGGTCATGCACCGCGTCGGCATCGAAATCTTTGTCAGCCCGATCGCATTCCTCGAGCACACGCTCCATCCAGGAGCGGAGGCCGAGTTTAGGCTTTGCCGACTTCGCAGCGGGCTTCAGAATAGGACGGGCTGCCACATGGCTCCTTGAATATGGACGGAAACCATTGTCGCCTCTTTGCGCGGATTCTTCCAGAGTGGGCGGTTTCGTCTGTCTCGCGACATGGATGACAGAGGGTGGAATCTGTATCCGGATAACGAAAAGGAAACTTTGGAAGGCAGGGTTAGAAAGGGAGGAAGAGAGACGCGGCAAGCCGCGTCTCTACGACAGCTCTTTACGTGCTCAGGACTTTTTCGCGCTCTTCGGCGTCTTGTATTTCCTCGCGACGAGAGGTGGGCAGGGCAAATTCCAGCACCTGGTCGATGGTTTTGACGTAGTGCGTATTCAAACCTACCAACTGCTCCGGCGTGAGGTCTTCCTCGACGTTTGTTTTGTTTTCCGCGGGCAAAATCACGTCGTGTACTCCAGCGCGCTTCGCGGCCAGCACTTTTTCTTTGATGCCGCCGACCGGCAGCACGTTGCCGCTTAGCGTGATTTCACCTGTCATGGCTGTAAGCGGGCGAACCTGCTTACCCGACAGCAACGACACCAGCGCAGTCACGATCGTGACACCTGCGGAAGGACCGTCTTTTGGAATCGCTCCTGCAGGCACGTGAATGTGAATGTCGTGATTGGCGAAAAATTCTTCGTCAATGTTGAGTTGTTTCGCGTTCGAACGGACCCAACTCAACGCCGCCTGCATAGACTCGCGCATCACATCCTGAATCTGCCCGGTGATCGTCAGGCCGCCTTTGCCTTTCATCTGATTGGCTTCAACGAACAGCACATCACCACCTGCAGGCGTCCATGCCAAACCGACCACCACGCCAGCTCGTTTCGTGCGCTCGGCGATCTCGCCCTCACTGCGAACCTTTATGCCACCCAAAAATTCCTGGACGATTTCTTTAGTAATGACCAGTTTGTCCATCTTCCCTTCCGCCAAGCGCCGAGCCTGCTTGCGGCAGATGGTGCCGATTGTGCGTTCCAGATTGCGCACGCCGGCTTCGCGTGTGTAGTGGCGAATGATATTGCTCACCGCCTCCTCCGGAAATTCAATCTGCTCCGGTGTGATTCCGTTTTCTTCAATCTGCCGCGGAATCAAATACTGGAACGCGATGTGAATCTTTTCTTCTTCCGTATAGCCCTGCAGTTCGATAATTTCCATACGGTCGCGCAACGGCTCCGCTATGGGATCGAGCATGTTCGCAGTCGTAATGAACAGGACCTTCGAAAGATCGAACATCACGTCCAGATAATTATCGCGGAACGTGGCGTTCTGCTCCGGATCAAGCGCTTCAAGCAATGCCGACGCGGGATCACCACGGAAGTCGCGCCCCACCTTGTCAATTTCGTCGAGCATGAAGACTGGATCTTTCGTCTCCGCACGACGAATGCCCTGAATAATCTGGCCAGGCAACGCTCCGATGTAAGTACGACGGTGACCGCGAATTTCAGCCTCGTCGTGCACGCCGCCTAGAGACAAACGTACGAACTTGCGTCCCAACGCGCGCGCAATCGATTTGCCCAGCGAGGTCTTGCCTACTCCGGGAGGCCCGACGAAACAAAGAATCGGCCCTTTCATCCCTGGCTTCAGCCGGCGTACCGAAAGATAGTCGAGAATGCGGTCCTTCACCTTCTGCAAATCGTAGTGATCCGTGTCAAGAATTTCCTTCGCTTTCGGAATTTCAATCTCTCCCCCCGAAGTCTTCGCCCACGGCAACACCGCCAACCACTCGATGTAATTCCGCGTGACCGAATAGTCTGCAGCCATGGGAGACATGCGCGCGAGGCGGCCGAGCTCTTTCAATGCTTCTTTCTTGACCTCGTCCGGCATCCCCGCAGATTCAATTTTCTGCTTCAGTTCCTCGGTGTCGCGCTGGCCTTCATCCTGCTCGCCCAGTTCCTTTTGAATCGCCTTCATCTGTTCGCGCAGGTAGTACTCCCGCTGCGTTTGCTGCACTCGATCCTGCACTTCAGACTGGATCTTGTTACGCAGTTGCTGCACTTCCAGTTCTTTCGCAAGATGCTGATTGATTTTTCCCAATCGCACGCGGACATCAACTGTTTCCAGAGTCTCCTGCTTGTCGGAAGTCGACAGCGACGGCAAAGACGACGCGATAAAATCGACCAGCCTGCCCGGCTCTTCGATGTTCATGGCCACCGTAGAAAGCTCGTCCGATAAAGTCGGCGAACCGGCGACGATTTGCTGGAACAACGTCAACACATTTCGCTGCAGCGCTTCAACCTCGGAATCCTTCGGGGGAATCACCTCTGGAATTGTGGTAACCCGCGCCCGCATAAAGGGAGTCAACTGCGCGAAGTCCGCCAGCCGTACCCTTTCCAGCCCCTCGGCAAAGACAAACAGGCTCTGGTTGGGCATTTTGACCACTTTATGCACCACAGCCAAAGTTCCAATGGAATACAAATCAGTCGGCTGCGGCGAATCCACGCGAGCCTCGCGCTGCGCCACCACCACAATGGTCTTGTCGTCGCCCAGTGAATTAATCAGTTGAACAGAGCTTTCCCGCCCCACCGTCAGCGGCAACACTGCGTGCGGAAAAAGCACCGTGTCGCGCACGGGCAAAATCGGTAGCGATCGCTCGGTCGTGTCGTACGTAGTATTTTCAGTAGTAATAAGATCGCTCATTAGTATTTACCTACCAGTTTCTCTATTAATTTCTTGCTTGAGTGAGTTTCGCTCAACTTTTGATGATCCAAACCCCTCATAGGATGCAACTCCCATGCTAGGTTGTTGAATTCTAGACCTTTTTAACTCATTTGCAAGACTTGTGAGAGTTCCGTACCCACTGCGGTAACACGCCTACCGGTTGGCCGACGCCCCAGTTGCCTCCGACCCTACACGCATTGCAAAAAATGCGATGTGCAACCGCTCACGCGTGATTGTGACGAAAAAAAGGATATAAACCTTGAGGTTATTAAGTCTTCAAGCTGTGAAATAGCTAAGATCGGCCAAGGTAGGTCGAACCTTTACGCCCCGGGATAGACCCCCAGCACCTTGACCAGTTCCGCAACCTCACTCAAATGACGCAGTGCATTTCGCGACTCTTCGTTGTCACCTGATAGTAGATCGACAAAAAAGACGTATTCCCACGGACGGCCGCGCATCGGGCGCGACTCGATCTTG
>PLBX01000069.1:0-2102 GCA_003135495.1 Acidobacteriaceae bacterium
TGCATCTTGGACGCCATGTCTAACTCCTCTTCATTCTTTTTATTCTTTCTCCCGATGGGAAATTGCAGCCTATCAATTGCGCGGTCGCTTTTCTGAGCAAGAGTGATCAGTCTCGCTCGCGCAGTCGCCTGTATCTTTCGAAAGGAGGGCTTATGGACCACAACGAGTCAACGCGGAAATTTGAACAGCTGATGATGAAAGAGGCCGACCACGCCCATGTCACGGCAACCGAACTGGAGGCTCTGGCTCTGCTCCTGCCTGAGAAATCCCGACAGCTTGCCCAGTTGCAGGTAAAGGCAAGTCATAAACAAGCCAAAGAATTCCGCGAGGTAGCGCAGAAGCTCAAAGAGAGCTGAAGCCACAATGCTAAGGAGTACAAAATGCCAGCTAGTCTTGCCTACCCGCCGCTTCCACCCGACGATCTGAAGCGTGTTCTTACCATTACGCAGCCCGATCAAGATAAAAACCTTCCGCACATTGGGCTTGTCGGAGATACCTATACGATCCTCCTAACGGGTGATCAGACCGCAGGTCGTTTCTGTCTCATCGACATGCACGTTCCTCCAGGTGGAGGCCCGCCGCCGCACCGCCACGATTTCGAAGAGACGTTCATACTGCTCGAAGGAGAAATTGAAGCTACATTCCGCGGCAAAAAAACTACCGTGCGTGCGCGGGAGACAATCAACATTCCGGCCAATGCCCCTCACCAGTTTCACAACTCTTCTTCGGAGCCGGTCCGATTACTCTGCATCTGTTCTCCAGCCGGGCAGGAAAAATTTTTTATAGAGGTAGGCACTCCGGTAGCGACCAGAACCACGCCTCCGCCGAAACCCGATCCAGCAAAGATGGCTGAATTTATAGCCAAAGCACAAGCGCTCGCTCCGAAGTACCGGACAGAGCTGCTCAAGAAGGCCTAAGGCAGGGAATCCATAGGGCGGGTGGCCCCGATCTGGGGGTGCCCCACTTCTCGCTTTTGAGAAGTGGGCTTTTCGGTCGCGGACCGCGTGGGCTTTTTACGCAGCATTGGGAAGGCCCACTTCTCGAAATGCGCGAGAAGTGGGGCACCCATCGGTTGTTTAGGTTCGAAGTTTTGAACAAAGCTGCGTTATATTTCTCGCGGAGATGTCGGCCACCGCCAATCGGAAAGTAATACTCAAGTTAGCGCTTAGGGGAACGCCCCGGGGTTTAAGCCGGGGCGTTTTATTCACGCTACTGATTCAAACATCTTTTCAAACTATCTTTCGGTCGTCGATCAGGAAGCACGGCGCTTGTCAGCTTCGGTCTTGTCCTGATTTTTGTGCTGCGTATCGGTGTCCTGGGATGGATTTTTCTTGGAAATATCCTGAGGAGTGTTGGTTTGGCTCTGATTCCCCGGTGTAGGAATCTTCTTATCTGCAGTGTTTCCCGGAGTGTTCGCCGTTCCGGTTGAGTCTTGCTTGCCCTGCTGCTGTTTCTGCTGCTCCGGTGTTTTCTGCGTTTCTTGATTCATATGGCTCCTTTATATAGTGTCAGCGATTTCAGTGCTTCCAGATGGAGGGTCGCATCGGATAAGCACTCCGCCCTGCGACTTTGGTGAGAGTCCGGACTGGTTCGGTGTCCCGACCTTTTTGTTGTGAGGACCATCTAGTCATAATTCTAGGCCTCGGGAAAAAGCCTGACTGGTCATAAGTGAACGTTTCTGGAATAAGTCTCGCGGAGATAAAAGAAACGGAATCCAGCAGATGGGCGCCGCCCAAAAATGGATATCGTGGAAGGGCGGCCGTTAGACGGAATTCGGGGACAGATGGGAGGTTCGTCCGTTTTTGCGGGAGATCGGGGAATCCTATCTGGTGTTGTGGTGAGCAGAGGAGATCAAAATCCCCACCCCGTGTCTGCAGAAAGCGCAGACACAGGGACGGGGCACCCGCTTACTTTTTATTATCGGGGCTGTGTGGAATCGGGGACAGATGGGACGTTTGTCGGTTTGGCGGGCACTTCTCAAACGCGAGAAGTGGCGCACCCTCAGGACGGGAGATCGAGGGACCCTATCTGGTGTTGGTGGTGGGCAGAGGAGATCAAAATCTCCGCCCCGTGTCTGCAGAAAGCGCAGACACAGGGACGGG
>PLBX01000069.1:2157-4248 GCA_003135495.1 Acidobacteriaceae bacterium
TGTCCGCTAAAGCTGTAAAGCGGTTCTGATGTGGGCGCCCCATTCATTCGCGTTCTTTGCGAATGAGGGGGCTCCTGCGAACGAGCTAAAGGCTTCCTCTGTTCCGATCCCCGAACCTCAGGACTGGGCAGTGCTGCGCGGATGTGTGGGGCACCCGGCGCCCCTTACCTAGTTGATCGTAAAGGCCATCGTGTTCGAAGTTTCGCTCGGCGTAGTGCTGCCTCCGCCATACGGACCACCCGGAGTGGTGCTGCCCGGGTTCGTCACCGAGACTTGCGCCGTGCCAGCCGTTGAAATGTCTCCCGCGGGAATCATCACGCTGAGCGTGTTCGCCGCCGGGTGAGTTGTGCCGGTTTGCGCCGCAGCGTTCCAGTTCACGACCGCGTTCGCGTTAAAGTTAGTGCCCATCACCGTCAAGGTGAAATCCGAACCGCCGTGCAACTGGCTCGCCGGCGTGAGCGCCGCAACCGCCGGAACAATTCCAGACTGAGTCATCTGGCTCGGGCGCTTGTATCCGCAGCCCAATCCCGCCACAGTGAGCAACAACAAAAGCATAGTTTTCATTGGAGTCCTCCATTCGGCAATCGCTATGAGAGCAATGTACCGAGTAGAGAATCCGAAGGTGTCAGACCGCTGTCATTTTGTTGTAAAGGAAGTGTCGACGGTTTGCCCTAGACTTTCTTCCCACTCTGCCGGCGGCCGTGGAATCCCACCCTTCACAAATCGAAGGGTGGGGCACCCGGCGAAATTGTTGGATAGCTCCCGCGTTGATTGTCTAAATTGTGGATGGGAAGGATCGATCGCTGATCTGAATAAGGTTGGGATCAAGAAGGAATCAACGTCAGAACGTAGCATTGACCCAGACGCCGCGCAACGCGCATAATCGCCTCTAAATCGTATCTTAGTGAATTACTTGAAGCGCAAAAACGTCTTTCAGTTCTTTGTCGTTATCCTGCTTGCTTGTTCCTGCTGTTATTCGACAACGGTCGTGTTCTCTGTTACCCCTTATGGCCTTCTCGTTGGAACCGAGTCCGGCGAACTTCCCACCTACGTCGGCTCCTTCGCCGGAACTAAGAGAACTGGACCAAGCGTAGAGAAGGCAATTATTATCCAACATCGTCTTGTTGTAACTTCGTTGAACCTCGCTGATGCGGAGATCACTCAAGCGGGAAAACCCAATTACGTCTTCCGATACCACTTTAAAACGTGGATCGCGGCCATTGAAAAAAAGTGTCCCAAAGATGTGTCTGCATACGCGCTAACCTCGCTTATTGAGGGCGAAAGTCGCACTACATTCAAGGACTTCGATAAGTTCATTGCTGGCAGGGCATTTAACAGAAATACGACTCCGAATCCATTCATTGAGTACTATGTTGCTGGTTACCAAACTGCAACACCTGTGATTACCCGCATCTATTTTAAAATCGATTGGGATAAACATCGCTTGGTAGGCCCGAGTGTTGAGCGGATACATCCGGATCACGACCCCCGAGTTAACTTTGCCTTTTTAGTTGCCGGTCGAAATGAGGTCGGTACTCAAATGCAAGACAAGAAAAGCGATGCCTACAAAGAAATGTCTCGCATGATCCCGCAGGAATTACCCAAACTGCTTTCCGAACAAGATTTAACACTTAGCGAGGCTACCAACGCTTGCCTCGCTGTTCTGCGATATGAAACTAACCACCAAAAACCTTTGGTAGCCCCGCCCTATGCCATACTTACGATTCCCCCGCTCGGCATGGGAAGCGTTACTCGCTCTATCTACGCCCACTAGCGGCTCTTGGCGATCTACATGGCCGGCGGAAGCTGAAACTCAGAAAGAGTTCTGGCGCATCGCTAGGCGATGTAGCTGCGAGGGGGAATTCGGGGACAGACGGGACGTTCCCCACTATTCTTCGACGAGGCAGGTTCGCCTTCATTTTTTGGACGCTAGCCCGGGCTGACACGATCTACAATGCCCTCCCCGGATTAGTATGCTTCCAATGGATTCACAGCCTGTAATCGTCGGTCTAGGCGAAGTTCTTTGGGACTTCCTTCCCACCGGCAGACAACTTGGCGGCGCCCCCGCCAATTTCGCTCATGCTGCGGCGC
>PLBX01000480.1 GCA_003135495.1 Acidobacteriaceae bacterium
CTGCAGCCGCTTCGGTCGCTTAGCCGCTTTCACAATCGCCAACTCAGGAGCAGTTAATGATCGAGCCAAGCGCCAGCCCGCGCGCCATGATTGAATACATCGCCAAAGCGATTGTCGAGGCGAAGAGCGAGGTTTTTATCGACGAGTACGAAGACGGCGGCGAAACCGTCATCGAACTCGAGGTGGCTGAGGCCGAGTTGGGCAAAATTATTGGCCGTTCGGGACGAGTGGCTCGCGCTCTGCGCAACGTGTTGAGCGCTGCGGGTTCGAAGATGAACAAGCGCTACGCCCTCGAAATCATCGAGTAAGCCGATGCAATGGTGGGTCCGGACGTGAGCGGCGACTGGGTAATCCTGGCAGTAGTGATCAAGACGCAGGGACGCCGTGGTGAAGTGGCTGTCGATCCGCAGACCGACGTTCCAGATCGCTTCCGGGAAAAGATGCAGCTCTCGGCGTTGGGCAAAGATAATGCGCGCCGCTCGCTAATCATCGAAGATTTGTGGCCGCATAAAAGTTTCCTGGTGTTGAAGTTTGAAGGCGTCGATACGATGACCGATGCCGAGGCCCTGATCGGCGCGGAACTTCAGGTTCCGATCAATGAGCGGGCATCGCTTGAGCCGGGTTGGACGTATTTGAGTGACCTGGTTGGTTGTGTGGTGTTTGACGGCTCGAAAGAAATTGGTCCCATTCAAGATGTGCAGTTTGGGGCCGGAGAAGCGCCGCTGCTGATAGTTAAGAGCGAATCGAAGTTGCCGTACGAGATTCCCTTCGCCGAAGCATTTTTGGAAAAGTTGGATTTGGAACGGAAGCAAGTCCGGATGAAGTTGCCGGAAGGCTTGCTGGAAGTGAATGCTCCGGTGGCGAAAGAAGGGAAGAAGAAGTCGTTAGTAGATGGTCGTTAGTCGTTCGCGGTTTGTCGTTCGCTAGATGGTAGTTACACTTGGTCTTGCGATTTTAGCTAACCACCAACGACGAACGACCAACGACCGGTTTCAAAAATGAAGATCGACATTTTAACGATCTTTCCCGACTTCTTTCGCGGACCACTGGATTACGGGGTCGTTCGCCGGGCGCGGGAAACCGGGCTCGTGGAAATCAGCATTCACGATCTGCGGGCGTTTACGAAAGATAAACACCGCAGCGTGGATGACCGCCCGTTTGGCGGCGGCGAGGGCATGGTCCTGAAGCCGGAACCGATCTTTGAATGTTTGGAATCGTTCGGAGGATTGGCTTCGCGGGACGAGCGATTGCAAGCGGATGGCAAGCAGTCGGTAATTTTGCTTTCCGCGCAGGGTCGCAGGCTTGACCAAGCGTTGGCTGCGGAACTTTCCGCCCTCGATCGCATCGTTCTGATCTGCGGACGCTACGAAGGCGTGGACGAGCGCATCAGCGAGCACTTGGCGGATCGTGAAGTTTCCATCGGCGATTACGTGTTGAGCGGCGGCGAACTGGGCGCTGCGGTCGTTGTGGATGCTGTCACGCGTTTGATTCCAGGAGCAGTTGGGAATCAGAATTCGACGCGGCAGGAATCGTTTACCCAAACGTTCTTTGGTCAGGATGAAAAGACCGGCGACGTTCCGAATGCGACTTGCGGTTCCGGCGGATTGCTCGACTATCCGCATTACACGCGGCCCGCTGATTTTCGTGGCATGACGGTGCCGGAAGTTTTAGTGAACGGCAACCATGACCAGATTCGCAGCTGGCGCCGCAAGACGGCTCTAGCGAAAACGCTGCGCAACCGACCCGATTTACTGGAACGAGTTGCGTTGACCGCGGAAGATAAAGATTTGCTGGCGCAGATCAAGCCGGCACAGGGTATGCAAGACGAGACGGGGCAAGCCCCGTTTCTACAGAAGAATAAGAATTAGGAAGGAAACGTTATGCGCAATCCGATTATTGAAAAGCTGCTGGCAAAATCACGCCGCACCGATCTGCCGAAGTTCGGCCCCGGCGACACCATTAAAGTTCAGGTCAAGATCAGAGAAGGCGAAAAGGAGCGCCTGCAGGCGTTTGAAGGCGTCGTCATTGCGCGTTCACGCGGCGCTCAGCCGAGCTTTACCGTCCGCAAGATCAGCTTCGGCCAAGGCGTAGAGCGTATTTTCCCCCTCGACTCCAAGGTGATCGACAAGATCGACGTGGTGCGTTCGGCAAAAGTCCGCCGCGCCAAGCTCTATTATCTGCGCGGCCTAAAAGGCAAAGCCGCTCGCCTGAAAGAAGTCGAACAGCAACAGTAGCTAGTTACCCTGCCACGGTGGAGAGCCGGGCGTCCCCGCCCGGCTGACGGCAATATGCCCGCTCCCCCAATGCATTGCGCTCTTGCTTTACAACGCATTATTCGGCGATGATGCTGCTAGTCCGCCGTGCCCAAGTCCCGCTCCAAGTCGTCCAAGTCCAAATCACCCGCAGCAGCAAAGAAAATTTCTGCCTCCGCCGCCAAGCTGTGTTTGCTGAAACGCCTGCGCTGCACTTTAAAATTTGAAAAGCTGGCTTGGGCTACCGGCGCAAAACTTATTGCCGGAGTCGATGAAGTTGGCCGCGGATCATTATTCGGCCCGGTCGTTGCCGCCGCTGTAATCCTCGATCCGTCCTATCGCATTCGCGGCTTGCGCGATTCTAAATTGCTTCCAAAAGAACGCCGCGAAGAATTGGCAGTTCGCATTCGCGAGCATTCCATCGCCTGGGCCATCGCCGGCGTCGATTCCGCCCGCATCGATCAAATCAATATCTACCACGCGTCCCGCCTCGCCATGCTGCATGCCGTCCAGCAACTGGCGCTCCAAGCGGATTACTTGCTCGTCGATGCGGTGAAAATCGATTGCGATATACCGCAACGCAAAATCATTCACGGCGACGCTTTGTCGGCCTCGATTGCCGCGGCATCCATCATCGCGAAGGTCGAGCGTGATCGCATGATCTCGGCGTGGGATCCGGTTTTTCCGGCATACGCGCTGGCGTCGAATAAAGGTTATTGCACCCGTCGCCATCTGGCCGCCCTGCGCGAACATGGACCCTCGCCGCTGCACCGGCAATCGTTTGCGCCTGTATGGAACGCTCCGACGCCCGAGGAAGTTTTGGAATTTATGCTGGACGAAGTCGCGCCAGAACCAGAAGGCTCCGACCAACTCGTGACCTCAATCGTGGAAGCGGAATAAAAACTGGGTGCCCCATCCTTTCGCGCTCTTTGCNNCTTTGCGAAGGGTGGGAACCACACTGCTAGCGCCAAGGGGTTCATTTGCGCTGCGCCAGTACGAAAATGAGACTTGCTTCCAACCCTCATTCACTTGTGCTCCAACTTCATCTAAAAAGTAAAAAAATTCTAAAGGCGGGGCACGCCTCCGTGGGACGTGACGAGCCCCTAGTAGCGGCAGCATCGCAGCCCACCCTTGCAA
>PLBX01000203.1 GCA_003135495.1 Acidobacteriaceae bacterium
TCGCAGGAGATTTGCTTCGTCCCCGGCGGTGACTACAAGCGCTTTCTTGAAGCTTATCTCACCGAGCAAGGCGACCAGCCAGTAGCGGTCGGCGGCGAGATGGTTACAACCGACGGCAAAGTGATCGGCGAACATGCCGGAGTCCACAATTTCACAGTCGGACAGCGCAAGGGACTTGGCCTCGCGACCGGCTCGCCGCTGTACGTGATCCAGATAAAGAATGACACGCGGCAAGTTATCGTCGGCAAGGACGAAGATCTCTACTCCCGCGCCCTTATCACGAGTCGTGTAAATTTGATCTCTTGCGCGGAAATAAACGAGCCCATGCGAGTGACAGTAAAAATTCGCCACAAGCATCAACCCGCATCGGCCATGATTGAATCCGCCGGTCCGGCCGAGGTTCGAGTCACCTTCGACGAACCCCAGCGCGCCCTAACTCCCGGCCAGGCAGCCGTCTTCTACGACGACGACCTGGTAGTGGGCGGCGGCTGGATCGACAACCCGCCGCAACCATAATAGCCAGCCCTACTGAATTGCCGGTGGAGCGCCGGGCGTCCCCGCCCGGCCACCCCTACTTTCAAATTGTTATCTCCGTGCCGCGTTGCGTCACGAAGCAGTTACTCTGTCCAGTTACTCCGACTAGTTACTCCGAATTACTATCGCTCCACCAAATAGCACCTTTGGGGGCTAGACCTTCCGATTAACCAGGATTATTGTTGTTTCACGACGGGAACTTCGTAGTTTCTCCCCAACGAGGATCCGGCGTGGGGAACGATTTATGAAAATCTGGCATCTGGCTTATGCGGCATTGGGAATTGCGGTGGCGCGCTGGGTTTTTAAGCGTCAACCGATGACGATATCCGATCCAATCACCCGTTTTCGCACCTCTGGCCTGCTTTAGGTAGTGAGTGAGTAAGAGATGGAAGGGCCTGCTGCGCTCCGTTGCGCGTCCAAGTCTCCGTCGCGCATCAGGTCCTTTTCCTCCTCCGCGAAAGTGCTAGTACCAACGTGTTCCTCCGGTAACTTCTTTTCTGTTCCATCTCGCCTAAACTTGCTCTATGGACTGGCCGGGTCCCGGATACTCCCTCGGCCTCCAAAATCATGCTCTCCATACTCCCCAGCCTTCGGTTATTCGCGATCTGCGCCCTGCTTGCGGTCTCGGCTTTGCCTCCAGCCGTGATCGCTCAGGACGATGCTCCGTCGCTGGGCGATTTGGCGCGTGACCTCCGCAAAAGCAAAGTGCAGCTGCCGCCACAGCCAGCGACCGACCCGCTTCACCCGATTATCGATAATGACAATTTGGCCCAGGTCACGGAGGATGCCAAGAACGCCAGGCCAGCGAAGCAGAACAAAACAGTTTTTTCCATTGATCCCTCCACCAATACGCTCAAAGTGTCATCGCCCGACGTCACCTGCAGCCTTTCATTCAATGCACGCGCGAGCGCGCTACTGATCAAGCCAGTTTTAGTTGAAGATTTGCCGCTCGACGAACTGCTGAAACTCGACGGCCCGGGCTCGATTCAGGACGAGAATTTGCAACTGGAAGTGTTCAACGGCACGGACTGGGATCTTCGCGAAATCACGATTGGCTTGACCCTCGAACGCAAGCCCCGACAAGATGCAGAACTATCGGCGCGAGGCCGGGTGATTCCCGCAGCGGAGAATCTTGCACCCACCGCCATGGAGCGTCGTTCCGACGTGACTATCCTTTATCACCTCAAGGCCGAGACTAAGCCGTTCAGCACCGCCGTCTTCCGGGAAAACATCGGAATCACTCCCGGACCCGATGAAGATTGGCGATGGTCGATCGTGGAAGCCAAAGGGGTTCGGCCCTCGCAAACTCCCGCAACCTACGAGTCGCAACGGGAAGAACCGCTGTTTGCCATGCCCTCAGCATTGTTGCCGAGCGATAATCAGCCACCCGCGCCGGGCGCTTCCACAGCGCCAACAGTGCCACTCGCGCCAGCAGCGCCTTTGGCCATTCCGGACAAACCAGAGAAGAAGGATTCGAGTACCACGAACACGATTCCACTTGCTCAACAATAGAAGCTTTCTTCCCCAACGGGTTTCCCCGTGGTCTCTCATTTTCACTGTGACCCCTGTGGTTAAGATTTTGTTTTTGTGTTCTTGCAATCTCCAAACGAGTTGCAAACATGCAAACCATCTCGGCAGATTTCCCGCACTTCAAGTAAATTGTTTCTTCGCGCCAAAATAATTATCCGGGGGATCTACTTGAAGAAGAAAAACGCCACGAAGCACGGTCAACATAAAGAAGGCAGCCATGAAGAGGGCACGGGGATCGACCGCAAACTACACGATCCTGTAGCGGACCGCCTAATTCCGCTCGAACCGCTCGATCTCGGCAAGATTCACTCCATCGATGACTTGGTGCGGGCGATGTCAAAGACTGCCTTCACCGGACGCCAGCTTGGCGAAGCCGCCGATGTTCTAGAGGCCATGGCGCGCGATCAGGAATGCTTCGTCGTCATGACGCTCGCGGGCGCAATGACCGTTGCCAAACAGGGCCTCGTGATCGCTGAGTTGATCGACCGCGGCATCGTCAACGCGATCGTATCGACTGGAGCGTTAATGGCGCACGGCCTGGTTGAAGCGACCGGGCGCGCGCATTTTCGCCACAATCCCGAACTCAGCGACGAAGAACTGTATGAAGCGGGATACAACCGCGTCTACGACACGCTTGAACCGGAACAGAACCTCGACGACGTAGAGCGCGTGATGGCCGCCACATTTGGCGGCTGGAACTCTGACGAAGTAATGTGCTCCTACAAGTTGAATCGCGCCATTGGAGCGCATCTGGCGAAGGCAGCCAAGGGACAGCGCGGCATTCTGAAGTCGGCCTACGAAAAAAATGTTCCCGTATTCGTCCCCGCGTTTTCCGACTCCGAACTCGGCCTCGATTACGCGTTAACCAATCGCGAGCGCGATAAGCAAGGCAAGCCACGATTCCGCTTCGACCCCTTCGAAGACCTGGAGCACTTTGCGGCGACGCTGCTCAGTCAGAAGCGCCTGGGCATCTTCACCATCGGCGGCGGCGTCCCCCGCAACTGGTCGCAGCAGTTCGGCCCATTTATCGAATTGCGCCACCGCCGGGGCGGCGAAGACTTGCCCCTCAAGCGCTATCATTACGGGCTGCGCATCTGCCCTGAGCCGGTTCATTGGGGCGGTCTCTCAGGTAGTCCTTACAGCGAAGCGATTTCGTGGGGGAAATTTGTCCCTCCATCCGAGGGCGGGAAGTTCGGAGAAGTCTTTGTGGATGCAACGGTCGGATTGCCGATTATCGTAGCGTCGGTGCTGGAGCGCTTGAAGAAGAAGCCAGCTGCGAAAAAGACAATCAAACAAAGTTCGCTGTAGAGACGCGGCTTGCCGCGTCTCAGCGTGACTACTGCTATCCGAGCTCGAGGCTGCGCTCGGCTTGGACCCTTCGACTTCGCTCAGGGCAGGCTCGCGAGGGCGCCCGTCCCCAGACGAACCAGTTAGGCAAAGATCAACACAGCCGACGCTATCACCGTCGTCCACAGCCCGCGCTTATCCCCCACCGCCGACTGCGTCACATTCGCCGTGCGCACGATCTTGTTCGAGATGCGATAAATCTCTTTTTTCTCGTCCCACGACCGGTCGGAATCAAACTCCACATGAAGCGTCGTGGCGAGCATTTCGGCGGCGAGTTCTTCGGCATAATCGCCAGCCGCATCTTCGGTCTCGCCGAACGAGTGGTGCTCGCTCAAATATCCATACGTATTGCGATCTGCCGGGATGGCGACGCCGATCGACGAGGCCAGCAGTCGATGCGGCTCGTGAGTGGAATTCTCCGCCACCACGGCGAATACCACTTCCCCAGGAGATAAATATTTCAGTCCCTGCGAGCGCGGCACCAGTTTGCAGTTGGGCGGAAAGATCGATGAGACACGTACCAGGTTTTGCGCCGCGATGCCCGCGTCGCGTAAGGCCAATTCAAATGAAGTCAGTCGCTCCCGGTGTTTCCCCACACCTTTGGTGAAAAATATTTTCTTGGGGACCATGTCCTTGCCCAATTCAGTTTCCTCCAGAAATAAATGAGTTGAGCGGCAAATCTAACACAGCAATTTGTGAAGATTGTATGAAAAAAGAAGAGAACGCAAGATTTTCCCACGCTCCCGCGAAACCAGCGCGGCTAGCGGGTGATTCTGCGGAAATGCGAAGTTCGTCAGGCCGCTTGTTTCGTGACCAGGACGTGCGCGCCGTCTCGACCCTGTGCGCCCACTATCTTCATTTCCTGCCAGTCGTAGCGGAACTCCCTGCCACAATCCAGACAAGCGACGTACGTGCCCGTCCGTTGCGTAGTGGAACTACGGCGAGAATCGGCACGCACAGTGATCGGAAAACTGTAGCGAGCATGCCGGCAACCGAATATTGCATCGATCAACTTCGACAACATTGGTACCCCCACAGAAACGATTCGAACCAGACGAAGTGGCTAGTCCGATCGCCCTAGGGTTTGGACCAGCTCACTTACTTAGATACCTGTAGGGAAGAAAAGGTTTCGTAGGTGAAAGTTTTTGCGACTTGATCGCCGGCGCACATGGGCTGAAGAATATCGAAGCGCACTCTTGTCTTGGAGTAAGCGCTAGAACATTGAATGATTTAGGGACAGTGTTTCAGGTGAAAGGTGTTGCACAAAACTCTGAAACCGTTACCCGTTTGGCGGGTCAGATTTCTTCTGCGCCGTACACTTGGTCATGATCGCCGAGCGCAAGCGCGTACGCAGATCATCGGGCAGCTCGTAGAGCTCCGAGTCACGATAGATTTCGATCGTCTTCTTGGTCGTATCGCAGACAACATAGCAGTTGTGGCACCACGCCAGATGGTCGTCCAGTTCGGTCTTGGTCCGCGCATCGAGCACGCCGTCCAAGTAGTTGGTTAATTCGTTTAAAAATTCAGAGCACTTCACTGTCGCCATCTCCACTCGCACTGCCATCTGCACTCGCTTTTTTCTGAAAGAAGCGGTTGAGCCGTTCGCGCAATTGCAGGCGCGCGCGGAGCAACCTCGACTTCACCGCCGGAATACTCAACTCCAGCGCTTGGGCCGTCTCTTCCGTCGAGAGGCCTTCCACGTCACGGAGTACAAACACCGTTCGAAATCCCGATGGCAACCCCTGAATCGTGCGAGTCAGAATATCCCGCAACTCCTCTTGGTTGTACATCTGCTCCGGATTGGGACTCCAATCCGCAACCTCGCGGGGAAGCGAATCATCTTCAGTCTTAATGTCCTCGTCGAGAGAAACCGTGCGCTCCGGCTTGCGCCGGCGCAACTTCATCAGCGCTTCATTCACCGCAATCCGCACCAGCCAGGTATAAAACTTCGACTGTTCCTGGAATTTCTCCAGGTTGCGATACGCCTTAAGAAACGCCTCTTGTACTACGTCTTCCGCGTCCTCGCGATTCTGCGTAATGTGCTGTGCAATGCGGAAAACGTTGCGATCATAGCGCCGTACCAATTCTTCAAACGCTTGATCGTCGCCGCGCTTGGCTCGCCGGACCAGCTGCATTTCTTCGCTGACCGGCTGCTCGACATTTGGTTGGATGGTAGTCATTCGTAACTTGATGCAGATTTTTACGACCGCGTTATTAAATTCCCAGTGCTATTGTACTTGGTAGTTGCGGTTTTCGGTGCGGCTAGGCCATTTTGTCTTGGCGGAAGCGACAATTTGACCCGGCCGCCGGTTGAACCAAGCTGGCATCGTACGTTACTAAGGTTTTCAAGAAGAGCTGCAAACGGCCATATAATCAGAGGTGAGAAGGGCTCTGCTCTTCTTCCCCCTACAGCTTTTTCCCGGAGTGTGAATGAAGGAGCGCGATTGGATTGGACCAATTGTGGAACGGGTGGTTGGCCGCGTTCTGGACAACCATATGGTCCAACTACGCGCCGAAATCGTCCGCCAAGTCGCAGAAGAGATTGCAGCCGCGCCTGCCATTGCAGGTGCCGCAAAAAAAGCAAATTCTTCCTCCGGCCCCGCGGAACTGGCGCGTGCAGTTAATGAAATCCAGATGGGCTCTTCGCAACGCGAAATTCTTCGTGCGTTGCTGGAGGCCAGTTCCCGCTACGCCGCCCGTGTCGCGCTCTTCGTAGTCAAAGGCAACCATGCAACTGGATGGCAAGGCCGCGGCTTTGCCAACGATGCTGCTTTAAAAGATTTTGCTTTGGACGACAAGGCTCCCGCCATTGTTCGTGCTATCTCAAATCGCGTCGTGGCAAGTGTTCCAGTTGCTGATCAGGACGCGCGCTTCCTCAAAGAGTTTGGGGCCCCGGCCAGCGGAGATGCCCGGCTTCTTCCCTTAATGTTGAAAGATAAAGTTGCTGCCCTGGTTTATGCGGACGGCGGAACCGACGCCGCCGGTTTGCTCGACGCGAGTTCGCTTGAGTTGCTCGTGTTGTCGACCGGTGCGTGGCTCGAAGTGAATTCACTCCGCAAGCAGGCACAAAAAGATCCATCGGCACAATCGTTCTCGAACGCCGCAGCAGCGGACGCTCCGCCTGCTGTGCCGGTTCAAACCGCATCCGCTTTTAACGATCCCTTTGCCTCGCACTCTCCTGGCCACGCCATGGCAGCAGCCGCCTCGGCAGCGGTCGCCGCTCCCGCGATGTCGGCGCCCGCCGTTGCAGCTGACCAGGGACTAGCCGAGCCATTGCCGATCAATCCGGCTCAACCCGCGCCTTCTTCCACGGAAGCGCCGCCGCCGGGTATGTCGGCGGAAGATCAAGATGTTCATCGGAAGGCGCAGCGCTTTGCGCGACTCCTTGTTGACGAAATCAAACTCTACAATCAGGCGAAGGTCGCTGAAGGGCGAAAGAATAAAGATCTCTATGATCGCCTTCAGGAAACGATCGACAAGAGCCGCGCCACGTACCAGAAGCGTTACGGGAGCACCGTCGCCGCCTCCGGAAATTACTTTCATCATGAAATAATAAGAAGTCTCGCAGAAGACGACCTGTCGATCATGGGACCCAACTTTCGGCAGTAGATGGGATTTGAGTGCGCCGTTTCGTAGTCGCAGTATCCGCTGGAATTCTCTTCAGCCTCTCGCTCGGCTTTTTGCCGTCCGCCGTTGCTCAATCGCAAGCGTCCAACGCAACAGATAGCTCTGAAGTAAAAAGTTCTGAAGTAAAGAAATCCGAAGCAAAAAAATCCGAAATAAAAAAAGCTCGGNNGCCCCCGCCAAGCCGGTAGCGAAACATGCGCCCGCGAAAGCAGCGACGGCAGCGTCGCCGTACCCCAAAGCTACACCCAAAGCGGCGACTCCGAAGCCCGGCGCAAAGAAAGCTGCGGCCTCAAGTCGCAGCGCGGTCGCCGCCAATAAGAATAAAAAAAAGCACGCACCGCCCTCTCCGCGCGTGCGCCGCGTCCGCCGTGCCTTTGTCGCCTCCGCCAGCCTGCGTCCGATGGCGCAGCAGTTATTGCAGGACCGCACTCCAATCGCTTACGCCGGCGTTGAGGGCTATGCGCGCAGTCACGGGAAAGAAGATGCCGGAGCTTTAGCCTGGCTGGTTGTTGGCTACGCGCACACGCTCGATCACGATTACGGCAAGGCAATCGACCCATTCAGCCGCGCGAAATCCGGCGCCAGCGAATTGGGAGACTACGTTGCCTATTACCTCGGCGACGCCTACCAAAGAACTGGACACAACGCCGAAGCGCTAGCCACCCTCGCTGATTTCAGCAACACTTTTCCGGACTCGCTCCTCATTCGCGATGCCCATCTCGTCTACGCGAACGCGTTGTTCGATGAAGGCCGCGCAGCGGAGGCTGCGGCGCTACTCGAAAAAGATCGCGCCCCGGTGCGCAGCGACATTGAACTTGCAATCGGGCGCGCGTACGAAAACGCTGGCGATAAACAAAAGGCTGCAGAGGCTTTTCGCAATCTCTACTTCAATTTTCCCAACAGCTTTGAGGCCGAGATGGCGGGAACGGAATTGGGTAAGCTGGGCATAACCGGCGCCGTGGCTGAACGCCGCACTCGAGCCGATCTGCTCTTTAAAGCCAAGCATTACAGTGACGCGGCGCGCGATTATCGCGACTTGGTCGCGGAGGTGAGCGGTGCTGATCGGATGACTGTCCAGTTGGCGTTGGCGAGTGCTCTTGAAAAAACTAACGGTGACAAAGAAGTTCGCGAGATTCTCACCTCGATGGGCGCGCAAACTGGAGACGCCGAAGCAGAGCGTCTTTACCTCTTGAGTGAGACTGCGCATACTTCGAACGACGAAGAAGCCGTGCAGCGCACGCTGAACGATTTGCGGCAATTCGGTCCCACCAGTCCTTGGCTGGAAAAGGCCCTGCTCTCGGCTGGGAACATGTACTTACTGAAGCGCGACTTCGATCACGCCATCGATTATTTCCGCGAGCTCCAGCAGCGTTTTCCGAACGGAAATCGCGCCTCGTACGCCCATTGGAAGGCCGCATGGCTAACGTTCCGCCAGAGCCGCATCCCGCAAGCACTGCAAGCGTTCGAAGATCAGATCGCGCTCTATCCCGATTCGTCGGAAATTCCCGCCGCTCTTTATTGGCGTGCACGTGTCGCCGAGGAGCAAAATAATCCCGCAATGGCGCGGGCCTTCTACCAGAAATTATCCGACCGCTTTCACAACTACTATTACGCCGAACTCGCCCGCCAGCGACTCAAGACTCTGCCCCGCATCGAGGCCGATACGCACCCGGCCCAGCCAGCGATTCTTGCCGCCAAGGGCGACGCCATTCAACCGGACACCTCCAAGCCCGACACGTCCAAAGAGGATCCACCTGCGCTCGACGCGATAAAAGAAGACGCAAAAGAAGACCCGCCGAAAGATCCGGCAAAAGATGCCGATCTAAAAAAAGACGATCCAACTTATTACGCGCTCTTGGATCGCGTTTCGTCGCTCTCTTCCAAAGGAAAAGTCACCGCGAGCGAACCGCCGGATGACAATCTCCGAGTCGAGCGCGCGCGTTTACTATCCAACGGAGCCCTCGCCGATATGGCGGTGCGCGAATTGCAAGCCGCTGCTAGCCAGGAGGGTGGAGCTTGGGCTCCCCCCGAAATGGCACGCGTTTATCAGGAGGGTGGACGCTACGATCGCGGCATCGAGATCATGAAGCGCTCCACTCCGAACTACTTCGCCGTCAATATCGAAGACCTGCCACGGCCTTATTGGGAAGCGCTTTTTCCGAAGGCCTATTGGACCGATCTGCGCAGGTATTCGATCGCCAACGGCCTCGATCCTTACCTCGTCGCCTCGCTAATCCGGCAAGAGTCCGAGTTCAATGTGCTCGCGCTTTCTCGCGTTAGCGCTGTCGGACTGATGCAACTGATGCCAAAGACCGGCAAGACCGTCGCCAAGCAAGTCAAATTGAAGGGTTACAACAACGCGCAACTTTTCACGCCAGCCATAAATCTCGAACTCGGCACCCGTTACTTCAAAGAAATGGTCGACAAATATAACGGGCAATTCGAGTACGCCCTAGCCGCCTACAACGCCGGAACCGATCGTGTCGGCGATTGGCTCGGACAGGGCCATTACCGCGATCCGCAAGAGTTCGTAGAATCCATCCCCTTCACCGAGACCCGCGAATACGTCCAAGCCATTTTGCGGAATGCGAATGTCTACCGCCAGCTCTACGGAGCGCCGTAGAAAACCACATCAGCTTTCAGTTATCAGTTCTCTGTTAATGCCTGCTTTTTGTTTACTACGCGAGTCAAAAAAAGCAGCCGCTACGCCGATTGCTGGCTCGATGACTTGGCGAACAGGATTTCAATCACCAGCAACCCCGCTCCCACCACGATCGCACTATCGGCCACATTGAAAGCCGGCCACTGGTGCGGTCCTACATAGAAAAGCAGAAAATCGACAACCTGGCGGCTGACCAGTCGATCCCACAAATTGCCTACCGCGCCGCCGAGAATTAGTGCCAGGCCGATTCCGGTCGAGGTCATGGTGTGACTATTTTTCCAGAGCAGAGCGGAGACGATCACCAGCGCAATAATAGAAAATCCAATCAGCATTCCCAACTTCCACTGCGAAGGAGAATCGGCAAAAATGCCAAATGCCGCCCCCGGATTTTCAGCATGAATAATACGAAAAAATCCCGGAATAATCTGAATGCTATCGTGCGGAGAAAGCCGCCGTACGATCGTCCACTTCGTGACGCGATCAAGAGCGACGATAAACAACGAAATCAGGAAATGATATTTACGCATGACCAAAATGTTTTTTCAACAGCCAGGCTCGCCCTTTGGCTCTAACCCTCTTAATCTTGTCATCCCGAGCGGAGCGAGGGATCTGCAGTTAGCAGCGCATCATCGCAACGCCGCGAGCCGCCTCAGCTTCCGCCTTCAATTTCCTTAAGCACCGCGCTGCAGCGCTCGCACACCGTCGGATACTTTTTGTCCTCGCCCACGTGCGTCGAAAAATTCCAGCAGCGCTCACATTTCTCTCCGGGAGCTTTGCTTACCTGCACCGCTACAGGAGCGTCTCCGTTGCCCCCACCTTTTTTTATTTCGACGGCGGAGACAATAAAGAAGTAGCGCAGATCGTTTTTGAAACGTTGCAGCACCGAAAACACCGGATCGCCGGCAGTCAACGTAACTTGCGCCTGCAGATTGCCGCCGATTAACTTCTGGTTGCGCGCCTCTTCCAGCGCTTTCAACACGGTTTCGCGAACCGCGCGAATCGTCTTCCACTCTTCCATTTGTTTCGCATCGACCGCGACCGCCGCTTCTTCCTCGCCAAGCAATTCTTTGCTCTCGGGAAAGGTCGTCAAATGCACGCTCTCCAGCCTTCCCGCAACCTGCGGCAGATACTGCCAGACCTCTTCGCAGGTAAAGCTCATGATGGGAGCCAGCAACCGCACCAGCGCCTCGCCGATACGCCAGATCGCCGTTTGCGCAGCGCGGCGCGACACCGATCTCGGAGCAGAAGTGTAGAGCCGGTCTTTCAATACGTCGAAATAAAACGCACTCAATTCGACACCGCAAAAATTATTGACGCGGTGGTAAATCTTGTGGAACGCAAACTCTTCATAAGAGCGTTGCACGTCCGCCGACACGTCGACCGCCTGCCGCAGCATGTACTGATCGATGGGCTGCAACTCCCCAAATCCGGCCGCATCTCTCTCAGGGTCAAATCCCGCGAGATTGCCGAGAATAAATCGAAACGTGTTGCGAATGTCGCGATAGATTCCCGCGACCCGCTGCATGATCTGCGGAGAGCACGCAACATCTTCGCGAAAATCCACCGACGCCACCCACATGCGCACGATCTCGCCGCCCAGCGTATCCGCGATCTCCACCGGATCAACCGTGTTTCCCAGCGATTTCGACATGGCGCGCCCCTGCTCGTCGAGCGTCCACCCGCTGGTCGCGACCATGCGATACGGAGCGCTGCCTTCGTACCCGATGGCGCACAGCAGCGACGAGTGAAACCATCCACGATGCTGATCACCGCCTTCCAGATAAAGATCGGCAGGCCATGGCAAATTCGGCTCGTGGCCAAGCACAGCGGCGTGACTTGATCCCGACTCGAACCACACATCGAGAATGTCGGTTTCTTTCTTGAACGTCGTCGCGCCGCAGTGAGCGCACTTGTGGCCAGACGTAAGAATGGCATCCGTCTCGGGTGTGTACCAGGCATCGGCGCCATGCTGCGCAATGAACTGCACCACTTTGCGATTGATATGCGGATCGTTCACCGGCTTGCCGCACTCGTCGCACAAGAATACAGCGATCGGAACTCCCCATACCCGCTGCCGCGAGATGCACCAGTCGGGCCGCGTGGCGATCATGTTCGAAATGCGTTCCTCGCCCCACGCCGGGTCCCACTTCACTTTGGCAATCTCGTGCAACGTGCGGCTGCGCATGGTTTCGCCCTTGGTTTCGTTCGGAGAAGCGCCCTTCGGTGGGGGCTTCATCGGCGTCTCCATGCCGATGAACCACTGCTCCGTGGCGCGATAGATCACCGGATTGTGGCAGCGCCAGCAATGCGGATACGAATGCTCCATCGTTTCGGAATGCAGCAAAACGCCGCGCTCTTTCAGCAACGCAATGATCGGAGCATTGGCATCGAACACACGCTTGCCTTCATATTCCGAGAGGCCATTGCGGAGAATTCCCGCCTTGTCCACATTGCACGTGAGATCGATCTTGTATTTCTGCCCGGTGAAGAAATCTTCCGCGCCATGCGAGGGCGCGGTATGCACCACTCCGGTGCCTTGATCCATAGTGACGTAATCGGCCAGCACCCCGACAATTTTGCGATCGAGAAAAGGATGCCGGAACTCGGCGTACTCCAGTTTGCGGCCGAGAAAACGCGCGATCTCCCGCGCTGCCTGCAATCCTGTCTTTTCTTGCACCGCAGTCGCGAGCCGGGCGCCGACAATAAAAACGTCATCGCCCTGTTCGAGCGCCACGTATTCTTCCTCGGGATGAAACGCCACCGCCATCGACGCCGGCAGCGTCCATGGAGTCGTCGTCCAGATGATGGTAGAAACTTTCTTGCCTCTAAGAGCCGGATCAATCGAAGCCGGATCGCCCGCGAATGCATATTTCACCCACACCGTCGGGCTGGTGTGCATTTCATATTCAACTTCGGCCTCCGCCAGCGCCGTCTCATCGAACATGCACCAGTACACCGGTCGCAAGCCTTTATAGACGAAGTCATTTTCGAGGAACCGATAAAGAATGCCAAGCACCGCCGCTTCATATTGCGGCGTCATCGTCGAATAAGGATTATCAAAGCGCCCAAAAACGCCAATGCGCTTGAACTGGGAGCGCTGCAAATCGAGAAACTTTTCAGCGTACTTGCGGCATTCGGCGCGCACATCTACCGCCGCCATCTGCAATTTTTTGCCCCCGAGCATCTGGTCAACTTTGATTTCAATCGGCAGCCCGTGGCAANNAATCGAACCCCGCCATGTTTTTCGACTTCACGATGAAGTCCTTGAGGCATTTATTCATCGCCGTACCCAAGTGAATGGGTCCGTTGGCGTACGGAGGCCCATCGTGCAGCACATAGGTGGGGGCGCCTTTTCGCACCTCGCGGATGCGGTCGTAGAT
>PLBX01000317.1 GCA_003135495.1 Acidobacteriaceae bacterium
AAGCGCGGACGGACAGGAGTGTCCGTCCCACACTGCCAAGGCAAGATCAACGTCAAAGACAGCGGGCGGGGGCGCCCGCTCTACACAATCTTCGCGTTGTCGATGTAGGGACTGGGTCGGGAGCTATTGCGCTGGCGCTAGCTCGGGAGCTGCCCATGGCTGAGATTCACGCCGTTGACATTTCTTCAGAAGCGCTGGAAGTGGCGCGCGCCAACGCGGCGCGGCACAATCTTACATCGCGAATCGAGTTTCATCATGCCGATTTGCTGGATGGATTTTCGGCGGACTCTGTCGACTTCGTCGTTTCGAATCCTCCCTACGTTGGGGACGCGGAAGAAGATTCGGTGCAACTCGAAGTCCGTAAGTTCGAGCCGCGGAATGCTGTGTTCGCAGGACCGGCAGGCGTTGAAGTGATCGAGCGATTGATTCCTCAGGCTCTGACAGCGCTCAAGCCGGGGGGCTGGCTGCTATTCGAAATCAGCGGCACAATTGCGGAACGCGTTCGCCCTTTGTTATCCGGCTGGGAACAAATTACGATCAAGAACGATTTGCAGGGAATAGCGCGAGTTGCCGTGGCCAGGAAACCGATCGGTTAGCAAAATTGAAACGAGGGAGAGCCGGGACCGTAGAGCCTTCCACGTCAGTGCATGCCGAGCGGGGACGCCCGGCTCTCCACTAGAACGTCACCCGCACTCCGAGCTGCGCCGCGAACGGAATTCCCACCGTAGTTCCAGGTCCGAAAAAATCCCCCAAGCCGCCTGCGGGTATCTCGAGTTGCTTGAGGCTGGTGATGGGCTGACAGCCTGACGCTCCACAAACGCTGGTCACGTTTCCGCTGGCAATGTCACTCTGTTGAACCGGCAGCGCCGCAACATTCGCTACAAAATTAGCACCCGGATTATTACGATTGAACAGATTAAAAAATTCGACAAAGGGATTAATCTGCCAGCGCTCGCCCACTTTGAACGGACGGCTGACGCGCAGATCCGCCTGAATGTATGGCGTTCCGCGAAACTCATCGAGGCTTGTGGGCACTCCGTTCAGCGAAATACGGCCGCTATTATCGGCATTGGTAATCGTGAAAGGGCGAGCGCTTTCCGCCTGAGTGAGAGTCGTCAATTCGAAGCCGCCGGGAAGGCGCAGCGTCCCAGCAAGCACGAAGCGATGACGAACGTCTTCGCCCGATGGACCGTAATCGCCCGGCCCAAACGCATTATTCGGATTGCACACGCCGTTCACGTAGTCGAAGAGCTCACCAAGAACGCATCCCCAGGTTTGCGCTTTCGCGAGGGTGTAATTCGCGACGAGGCTAAATCGGTTTGTCATGTTTCCCTGCAGATGAAGCATTAGGGAGTTGTAACTCGACCGATTGTCAGACTTGTAGAGATTAAATTCCGGGAAAACATATGCGCGATAAGCGTGATTCCCTTCTTCGTGCGTATAGTCGGCACTCGCGCTCCAACGCTCGTTAAAGGCGTGCTGCATGCCGCCCGTGACGTGGATGTTATACGGCGTCTTGTAGCGCGGATCGATGTAAGACGGCGGGCTGTTATCGATTCCGCCATTGACTGCCTGGAACGCGGTCACCCAACCGTTCTGTGCGAGATCGTTGTAGAACATGCCGAAGCCCGCGCGAATTACGGTTTTCTCGCTGCCGTCCGGAGAGTACGCGATTCCCAATCGCGGCGCGAACTGTTTGCGATCATCGTGCGGAACCGCCGCGGGAACTCCATTCAAAGGCAGCATGGAGAAGACTGGATTGTCGGCCTGGCTTCGCCCCGACGCTTCAAATAATCCAAACGTAGTCTGATAGCGCAGTCCGTAGTTAACGGTTACGTGCCGCGACCATCGAAAAGAATCTTGTGCGTACAGCGCCAGTCGTTGAATGTTTTGCGAGAAGCCGACATCGCCCGCCGGAGTGCTCACCCCGCCAGCCGCCAGATCAATTGGGAACTGAGCGAGGCTAGCGGGGTTCGCGGTGTAAAAAGTAGGGTCGTTAGGAAAAGTCACAAGAGTCTCAGCATTCGCCGAAAGCGCTCCGCTGAGCACGGGCTCGTGAATAAAGTTGACTCCGAATTTCAGCGAGTGATCGCCGGTCGCTCGGCTAAGATCGTAGCGCAGCTGATATTTTTCCTGATTGCGAAGCTCCGGAAAAGCGGTAATCGGCGTAGCGAACTGATTGTCACCAAATGTTTCGTAACCCGACACGGTTAGCGAGGTCAAACTAAATGGAAACTGCAGCGCAAAGCCAAGGGTAGAGTTGCGAGTTTGCGTGAGATGCAATTCGCTGGCGTCAAAAACAAATGTGCCCAGCCACGTCGGGCTAAAGGCGTAAGTATTGCTGATCACCGTATTGAAATAATTGTTATGCGTGGTCAATCCGGTGGAGGGAAGCGTGGCCTGTTGTACCAGCGCATTGTGCGTCAGGTAGCTGTCTTCGGAGCTGCGCAGGAACCATTGCGACTTCGAAGATTGTGCCCAGTCAAATCGCAGCGAGCCGATAAAGTCACGGAAGGGAATCGGAACGGAACCGGGCACTGGGATTGAAGTGACCGTTGTGCCATTCACGTCGATCAAGCCATCCTCGGCCAATTGCGACAATGCATCAAACTGCGCGGTGCTCGCAGGGCTGTACGCGATGCTGGCATTTTCGTGGACGTATTCGAATGAAGAGAAAAACCATGCTTTATTTTTTGCGATCGAGCCGCCAAGAGTGCCGACATAATTTTGCCGCGAGAAGGGCTGCTTCGGATTGTGGACACAGACTCCGTCTGTGCATGTTTCGGCGGGATTCTCAATCGGAAAGCGGGCGTTGAGCAATGCAGCACGCTCGTAGAATGCCTCATCCCCGTGCCAGTCGTTCGTGCCGTGCTTGGTGGTGATCACGACCGACCCTGCGGTCGTTCCGCCTGTGTCGGCGTCTTCATTGGCGGTGCGAACGGCGAATTCCTGAATGCCATCGGGCGAAAAGTTTTGCAGGAAGCCGCCAATCCAGTCGTCGGAATTATCGGCGCCATCGACGGAAAGTTCATTATTCAAACCAGAACTTCCGCCGGTCGATACCGCCGTGATACGCGCCTTGGTGGGATCGGAAGGCTCGACTGGCTCGGTTCCGGGCACCAGGTATGCAACGTTGGCAAAGCTGCGCGCCGCGAGCGGCAGAGTTTCCAGATCGCGCGCGCCCACCACTCCCTGATGTACGGCGCTTGCCGTGTCAATCGATTGCGTGGTAATCGAGGAATCATTTGCTTGCACGCTAATCGTTTGCTGCTCGCTCTTCGGTTGCAACGTGATCGTCAGATCACGAACCACGCTGACGGCAACAGCCACGTCAGCCGTCGCGGTAGCAAAGCCATTGGCAGTTACTT
>PLBX01000474.1 GCA_003135495.1 Acidobacteriaceae bacterium
TCTTTTTTGAATTCGCCTTTGCGCCCGCGAACGATAGGCGCCATGATCATCACGCGGTCGTCCGGAGTAAGCGCCATCACGCGTTGCACGATCTGTTCGGCAGACTGACGGCTAATAGGCTTTCCGCAATTCGGGCAATGCGGCACGCCAATCGACGAATAAAGCAGCCGCAAGTAATCGTAGATCTCGGTGATCGTGCCCACCGTCGAACGCGGACTGCGACTCGTGGTTTTTTGCTCAATGGAAATCGACGGGCTCAAACCATCGATGGAGTCGACGTCTGGCCGCTCCATCTGATCGAGAAACTGCCGCGCGTAAGCCGAAAGAGTTTCCACATAGCGCCGCTGGCCTTCAGCGTAAATGGTGTCGAAAGCGAGCGAAGATTTTCCTGATCCGCTCAGCCCGGTAATGACCGTCAAAGTGTTGCGCGGGATTTCGACGTCAATATTCTTCAGATTGTGCTGGCGCGCACCGCGCACCGAAATCCTGGTGATGGTCATTTGACACAAAGCTTAATGGACTTCCGTAACGTGGACGGGTCCTGAGAAATATTGGAGAGTGGGAATACGCAGTTCGATTCTCGTATCTTAGTTGTTAACAGCGGCGAGGGTCAAATGCGGGTAGAGTAAAACATTTGCAGTCGCAGAGTTATACGGTGTCTGCAACAAGGGCCGGCCACAGTGAATGCATTATTTGCAGCATTTTTAGTCAGCAGCACAGGAATTCTTAGCGTAGCTTTGGGTGTTTTTGGAGCGTATTACGCAATCACCGGCGTTTTAGCCGCCGTTAACCCTTCCCGGCCTTCCAGAACTCTTCGCACCTTAGTACCCCAGCCCAGCCGTATAAGTGGTGACTGAGGTTTCGTCACTCTCTCGTAGACCGGGGCTTGCCCCGTCTCCCCACACCCACAAAAACGTCACTCCTGCGGAGGAGGCGGAGGTTGCTGGTTCGGATTGTTATTGCCTCCCGGCGGCTGCTGGCGGCGCAGCATTTCTAAAATCTGTTCGGGCGTTTTTGGACCAGCGTTAGGATCTTGCTGTTGCTGTTGCTCCGCATTTGCGCCATTGACATCCGGCTGACCGGGTTGTACGGGCTGAGCCTGGTCATCTGCATTAGCGTTATCGTCGGTATTTTCTTCGTTGGCGCTTTCGTCCACTTCAGCGCTGCCTGGTACAACCTGAGGCTGGCCCTGCGGGTTGAACCCGGGCGATGCCGGAATCGGATGCGGAGGCATCACTATGCCCGGAGCAGGCGGCGTTTGAGGAACATTGGCGGCCGCAGTCTGCGTGTCTCCCGTGGGGGGCGTTTTGGAAGTGAGGATAATACTCGAAACCACTGCCGGGTCGGTATTCGAACCNNCTTGGAGTTCCGGGCCCCAGGTGAGTAATCACGCGCTCGTTTTCTGCGGAAGCGTGCGGAGGAATCTCGATTGACGCGCCCGTAAGTTTTCGCACAGCCCGCAGGATCTCGCCCATAGTTGAATTTTGAGCCGAAATTGTGAGTAATCCGTCCTGGTAGCTGACCTTCGCCGGGCTCGCCGGAATCTGGTCCATCGGCAACTGGCTCAGTGGGCCACCTGGCATGGGTGGCAAAACCACCGGCTTCGGCGGCTTGTGCGCCTTCTTATGGTGCGCCTTAGGAGTGGTCGTGGTTGCAGGCGTCTTCTGCGAAGGCTCTGCTGAAGGCGCGGTTTGAGCCACGAGGACGGGCGCGGCCAGCAATACTCCGTAAGTAATCCATCTGCAAGCAGGCAGCATCGAAGATTTGTCCATTTGGAGGAGGCTTGGCGTCTTGGCGCTAATCGAGCCTTATGAGCCTTAGGGATAATTTTACCACCCCTGTTAGAACGCAGATCAGCAATACTCTTGCGTTTGCTTTCCGGGGGATAGCTTGCCCAAGTCATATTGCGGGTATAGCCTTGCGAAACAGTAGATGAACTACATATGAGTGTGTTTAAAATCAGGGCGGAGGCGTTTCCTTTGATCACTGCTTCGAAATCGACCGGTCGGAAATTACTTTGCGTAGGTTGGCTGTGGCTGCTCTTGCTCGGAGCGTCGGGATACGCTCAAACCTGCCAAAGCGCTAGCGACATGGATGCTTCGGTGCGGAGCGCGCTGGAAAATGCCGCCAAGCGCTACTTTGACATGTCAGCACGTGGCGATAGCGCCTCCCTCAAGCAGAATTCCATTAGTGCCGTAGCATCGAATTTTAGTGGGATCGAAACCGCGGTCAAAGATCATCAAGCGGCGCTCGCCGGTGCGAAAGCAAGCGTTCGTCCGCCCTTTGTGCTTATGGCGGAAGGAGCGCAACCACTCCCGCGGGCCGAATTCCTCTGTGGAGTGTTTGGGGCAAATGGTCAGACAAAAGACAGCGCGGTTTTTGTTCTGAGCAATCTTCCTCCCGGTAAATATGGAGTAACGATTATTGATGTAAGTGGCGGCAACATGCCGATGACTCTTACGCTGATCCTGCAGCAGCAAGGGAACGACTGGAAATTAGCCGGTTTTATCCCAAAATCGTCTCAGGCCGCTGGGCACGATGTGTCGTGGTACGCACAGCGCGCGCGCGATTTTAAGGCTAAGGGTCAAAGTCACAATGCGTGGTTATATTTTACTGAGGTAACGGCGCTGTCTTCTCCCGTGGATATAATGAGCACCCTTGCCACGGACAGGCTTTACGACGAAGCGAAGGCTTCGCAACCTGCGGACGTGCCGGCAGATGGCAAGACTGTAGACTTAAGCGCGGGTGGCAAGACGTACCATCTCAGCGAAATTTTTCCCTTGGCCGTAGCTAACGATCTCGACGTTGTAGTCCGATATCAGGTGCCAGACATTTCCGATACCGCCAAAGTATTTCAAGACAATATGGCCGTCATTAAGGGACTGGTGACGAAGTATCCCGAGTTACGCGATGCCTTTGCCGGAGTAGTTGCAAGAGCCGTCGATCCGTCAGGACGTGACTACGGAACGCTGTTGCCGATGAAGGANNAAATGCCCGTACAGGCATCCTTAGGTCGCTCTACACGAGTCAACCGATATTACTGGCTGAGTGGCGTGGTTAAAGTTAATGTCTAACCAATATGTATGAAAGGGGAATAAGAAAATTATGAGCAAAAAGAGGAAAGTACAAAATTGGGCGCGCACCGCCGTGAAGTTGGGTCTTTTATTGACCGATCCTAAAGTTCGAAACACGATCAGCGATACTTTCAAAGAGCATGCCGAGGATGTGTCGGAAGCTTACTCGGATGTGAGCAGCAAGGTTTCCAGCAAATATGAAGATGTGATGGACCGCCTTGAATCTGTCACCGATCGATTTCAAGACAAGAACCCGTGGCCTGCACGAGTCGGCGGCTTTTTGATGGGAGTAGGTGTAGGCGTGGGGTTAGGAATTCTTTTTGCCCCGGCTTCAGGCAAAGAGACCCGGGAATCATTTAGCGGCGTGAAAGACAGAGTCGTGGAATCCGCAAGCGGCATAAAGGATCGAGTCGTGGAATCAGCCTCGAACATGACGAATAAGATTCGCAGCACCGTGACCAGCATGCCCGCAACCGGGACTGAAGGCTAACTTCAAGTCATAAGCATAGTTTTACTTCGCGTTGGGGTTTTACCGTGTTTTTGCAGGTTTTCCCGCCGCGCCGCAAAAAAAAATTGCGCGGCGCGGCGGGAATGTCTTTTCATACTGCATATACTCGAGGTCTCCCTATGAGCGAAAAACCCAGCACGACCCTCCCAGGCACTGTCGAAAAGATCATTAAACCAGTGTCTCCGGATGAACCAGAGAAAGCTCAAATCGCAGTTGAGGGCGCCGACGATTTGTATCGGGAAATTCGGATCGATAACACGCTCACCAAAAGCAACGGAGATCAGGTTCGCCTCAAGCCGGGAGCTGAAGTAGAGGTCACCGTCGAAGCTCCACTCAGCGCCACTACTCCCAAGGTCGAGAATCGCCCCCAGCAATAATCCAGTAATCAGAGTTGCTGCCCATCACGGCGTGGTGAAGGAATCAAGAAGGCAAGTGCGTGTTGCTTTCTCCTCGAGAGCCGGGACTAGCCAGCGGCAAAGTGGCGATGACAGTTGTTCCCCTGCCCTCCGACTGAATCTCCAGGGTTCCGCGCAGTTGCTTGAAACGCTCGCGCATGCCGCGGAAACCAACTCCGCTACGGCCGGGCGCACTCAGCTCTAACTGCTTTGCCAGAGAAATACCGTTCCCATTATCTTCGACCTCAACGAGCACGCGATGATCTTCCTCGTGCATCCGAATGGCGGCGGCGGTGGCGCCAGAATGGCGATGAATATTGGTGAGGCACTCCTGCACCATGCGGAAGATGGCAATTTCCATTTCATCGGAGAGGCGCCGGAATTCATCGGGGATATCGATTTCGACTTTAACTTTGCTGCGCTCGGAGAAACCATCGACGTACCAGCGCAAAGCCGACGAAAGACCGGCCACATCCAGCAAAGGCGGATGCAACAGATGAGAGATGGTTCGGGTTTCCCGGCTCAGTTGTTCGATAAGATTTGCATTCTCTGACACAGCGCGAAGTGCAGCGGGGTCAAGGTGCATAGTCTGGGACTGGACGACGGCGATATTCATACTGAGCGCCGTCAGCAGTTGGCCCACGCTATCATGCAGCTCGCGCGCAATCTGGCGGCGCTCTTCGTCCCTGATCTGTTGCAAACGACTGGAAAGTTCTCCTAGGCCGGCGTTCGCGTTTTCGAGATCGACAGTCCGCTCATGAACCTTTCGTTCCAGTTCGTCATGAGCTTTCTTTAGTTCATCCTCTGCCCGCATGCTTCGATCGAGAGACCGGCGATTGCTTTCGCCTAAGAGAATGAACAATCCGGAAAAAAAGAGAAATCCTGCCATTCCAGAAAGCTCTGTGCGCGGGTCTTGCAGACGGAATGAATGGGTAACTGGCAGGAACCAGTACCAGATGCCCAGACCACCGAGAAGAGTGGTGACCACGGCTGGTCCCACGCCGTAATACCAAGCCGAAAAGACTACCGCGGCCCAAACCGTGTGATAGGGATTATCCGAACCCAGAAAGGGAGAGAGCAATTCGCGAAGGAATAAAGCGGCCATCGCGGCCAAGACCGCGAGGCCATAGCGAACCGCGATCTCATGCCGAAATGTCGAAATATTGCTGGCCCGCATTAACCCCACAACCACCTTGCCTGGTCTAGAGAGAGAGAGTTTCTGCCCGGAAGTTCGCAAACAAATGTGGCTCATCGCGTTTGCGCTCCGAACTACGAACCTATTTAAGTCGCTTTAGATGTTTGGAACTCAGCGATCGTTGCGAAGATACAACTTCTCAACCTTCAGCCTCGCTGCTGCGGCCTTGAGAGCGGCCATCTTTTTAGGGTCCGAGATGATTGTTGCATGGCGAAGCAATTCTGCAACGGCGAATTCCCTTCTGCGCGACGAGGATGTGAGCGTCTGCCGGCACCTTTTTCTTACAGTTACGTTTCTCACAGTCACGACGTCGCCTCCTTGGGCCGCAGGCGGAAAGAGTTGACCGACGGAATCACTATGCTCAACTCCACGCGCTGCAGTGTCTGCAGATTGTGCTTTGCGTCTCTTAACGCTTGTAGTTCCTCCGCGCAGCAACTCTCGCGA
>PLBX01000508.1 GCA_003135495.1 Acidobacteriaceae bacterium
CGCTCGTTCCAGCAGGAGTATTGTTCGTCAACGAACTCATGCGTGGCTTCCTTTATGAGTTCGAGCTCCTCGAGCATGGTCAGGCCATCAGCAGTGACCGAGTTGTGGCCGTCTTCGAGTTGCTGCAGGAGGCCGCCGACGCGGACTTCAAAAAATTCGTCCAGATTGCTGGCGGAAATAGCGAGGAACTTTACCCGCTCTAGCAGCGGATTGCGAGGATCGTCCGCTTCTTCTAACACGCGCCAGTTGAATTTCAACCACGAGGCTTCGCGATTCAGAAGGATAGAGCGTGAATTAGAGGTTTGGCGAGCCATGTCAATCGATCAACTGCACTGCATTTCTTTGTCTACATTTTGCGGGACTTTGGGGTATGGAGCGGGTAATCCAGACTCTGCAATGCGTTCCGTACTTCTCTATTATACCAAGAGAATAGGGGCTTAGAGGGGACTGCGAAGAGACTACTCAAACCAAGAACGAAACGAAAAAACGTGATCGCGGCCAAGCATTTTCTTTTTGGATGCAAATTGATGCACTTTCATGCGCCCGGGAAATCCTGCTGGATGAGCTAGGCGCGCAAACACCGCTGAATTCAAGAAGTCCCAGACAAGTTAACGAATGGCATAGGACGTGCTGATAATGGCAACAATGTCGATTAATACAATCGACATTGTTGGGTATCGCCGCTTTCGACCAAAAGTTCGCACTCCCCCGGCTTTGGGACCGACCGGCTAACAGGAATATTCAAGGAACAAAAGGAGAGGATTGGACTTATGAAGTCATTCAAGAACCTGTTTCTAACTGCCCTGGCGCTGACTGCATTCTCGGCCAGCATCTGGGCGCAAACTACGGATTCAGCACCGACGGCTCCGCCAGCAAAAAGAAGGCACAAAGCGGCAACCGCACAGCCTGCGCAACCGGCGGTGTCTGCTGCCGACTTCCAGGCATTGAAAGATGCGATGGCCGCTCAGCAACAACAGATTCAGCGCCTTACGGACCAATTGCAACAGAACCAGCAGAACTCGCAGCAGGCACAAGCGACAGCCGCTGACGCCGCCAGCAAGGCATCTGCCGCGCAGACCCAGGCCCGCCAGGAGCACCAGTCAGTAAATGAACTGAAGAGCGATCTGGCCGATCTCAAAACGGTGAGCAGTTCGGTGTCAAACAATCTAGCGGCAAACAACCTGACATCTGGCGCCCCGGAATTGAAAAACGCAGTCTACACGCTACAGGATGCATCGCAGACATCCGGCGAAACACCGCAAGTGTTCAACAAACAGATGGAGAGCCCGATCACGATCCGCTTCCGAGGTATTAACATTACACCGGGCGGATACGCTGAAGCGGCATTCGTGCGGCGCTCACGCGCCCTGGGCGCGGATTTGCCTACGCCCTTCAACTCGCTCACCATGCCGGGCGCTTCCCAAAGCCAGTTGTCCGAGTTTTTTGGCTCGGGCCGGCAGTCTAAGGCCACCGTCTTTGTTGATGGCCGTCTAAACAACGTGGATCTTTCCAGCTACGTCTCGGGCGACTTTCTCTCTGCCGGCGTCACCTCCACCTCGACCCAAACTGACGGCTACACTTTCCGTCTCCGCCAGGCATGGGCGCAGGCCAAGTTTGATAATGGCTGGAGTTTTCTCGGCGGCCAGACGTGGAGCCTGGTGACGGAGGATGCGAAGGGAATTTCTCCCGACGACGACATGGGCAAAACCAACGACGTCCGACCCAAGACGATCGACCCGTCGTATAACGTCGGCTTTGATTTCGCGCGCCAGTATGGGGTTCGCTTAACCAAGAGCTTTGGCGACAAGTTTGCGGTTGCGGTCGCCATCGAAAACCCTCAGGCCACGCTGACTACGCATGGGAACGTTAGCAATTCTCTGGTTGGTGAGTCGGGCGCAAGCAACAGCTACAACACCACTGCGACTTACTCTTTTAACCCGTCGCCCGATGTGATCGCCAAGGTCGCGTTCGATCCAGGCTTTGGACACTACGAGATTTTCGGGCTTGCCGACCGCTTCACCGGTCGCGTATTCCCCTGCGTGGAATTTGCTGCCGGGTCGCCCTTGTGCGCTCCCAAAGGCGCTACTTCGGCTACCGGGGCTTACAACGCTTCGAAGGAAGGAGGCGGTGTGGGCGCGAGCGCACGCTGGACCTTTGCCAAACGCGTTACATTTGGTCTGAAGGGGTTCGGCGGCAGCGGAATCGGACGTTACGCCCCGGGAGGACTCTCGGATGCCTCAATTAATGCCAACGGGACAATTCACTTGATCAGGAACCTACACGGCTTAGGCACACTGGAGTTGAAGACTAAGAAGGTGGATTTCTACGGATACGGCGGGACTGAGTATGCTGGCCGGTCGTATAACTTAGATCCTCTGGCGAACAAAGGCGCGGGTGCTTTTGTTGGCTACGGTTCGCCCACATTCAGCAACGCCGGCTGCTACGCCGAGATTGCGCCCGGTTCCGGCGGCTTCACTCCAGGCACCCTTGCCAGTTGCACGGCCGATACTCGTGCGCTGATCGAGGGAACGATCGGCTTCTGGTATCGCTTCTACAGCGGGCCCAGGGGCAGGTTCCAGTATGGCACGCAATACTCTTACGTAACCCGCAATACCTGGTCAGGCGGTGGCCGATCGCCGAACGGAGTGGACGGGATGGTCTTCTCGTCGTTCCGTTACTACTTACCATAAAAACAGCAATGGTCCCGCGTCAGTTTGGCGCGGGACCATTGCTGTTAAATGACTACTCAAGCGCTTTAATGAACTTGCTTGATGGCTGCTTTTACCTTCTCCACCACGCTCGCGGGCAATGGAGCGTAGCTCAACTGGCTGGTCATCTTTTGACCATCGATGACCATCCAGTTCAAGAAATCCGCGAGGATCTTTCCTTTCTTCGGATCTTTGGATTGTTCGGGAATTAACAGCCAGGTGAAACTTGATATCGGATACGCGGTTTTGCCGGGCGCATTTGTAATCGAAACGCGGAAATCCGCCGGCATGGCTGGAGCCGACGCCGCTGCCTCGGTCACTCCCTCTAGCGAAGCCCTTACGAAATTGCCGGCGGCATTTTTGACGAATCCATAAGTAATTTTATTTTGCACGGCATAGATCAACTCGACATAGCCAATCGATCCTTGCAATTGGCGGACTTGCCCAGCAACGCCTTCGTTGCCCTTGCCGCCCAGTCCGCCCGGCCACTTCACAGATGTTCCCTTCCCCACCGTACTCGCCCAGTCTTTGCTGATCTTCGATAGATAGTCGGTGAAGATGAACGTGGTGCCGCTGCCGTCAGAGCGGTAAATGACGATGATCGACTGGTCGGGAAATTTAACTCCTGGATTCGCACTCGTGATCGCCGCGTCGTTCCACATTTGAATCTTGCCCAGAAAAATTCCGGACAGAGCTTCCGGCGTGAACTTGACGTCCGCGCTCACTCCCGGAACGTTATACGCGGGAACGACTGCTCCCATCACGGTCGGGATGTGCAGAATCTTCGTCTTCGCTTCTTTCAGTTGTTCATCGGTCATGGGGCCATCGCTGGC
>PLBX01000556.1:0-2981 GCA_003135495.1 Acidobacteriaceae bacterium
CGCGTGTTCAAGATGGCGCCGATTCACCATCACTTCGAACTGCTGGGCTGGTCGGAGTCGAAGGTGATTGTACGCTTCTGGATCGCTTCGCTGGTGTTCGCGCTTTTTGCGCTGACAACGTTGAAGCTGCGATGAAAATCTACCACGGAGACACGGAGTCACGGAGAAAAAACGATGGCTTTTTGTCTTTAACTATGTCTCGGTGCTTCGAGTAGATTGAATGGATCTCAAAGACAAACGCGTGCTGGTCGTGGGGCTCGGGAAATCCGGGGTCGCATCGGCGCTTTTTTTGAAGTCGCGTGGGGCGCGGGTTACGGTCTCCGATTCCAAACCGGAGGCGGAACTGCGCGATGAAATTCTGCTTCTGCTGGAACATGGGATCACGGTTGAAACGGCAGGTCATGGTGACCGAACTTTTCGCGGGCAAGATTTGATTGTGGTAAGTCCGGGTGTCCCGGTGGATGCGCCGCAACTGGTGCAGGCGCGAAACCTGGGAGAGCCGGTGATTGGCGAAATTGAACTGGCAGCGCAGTTTCTGGCTGGGCCGATCGTTGCGATTACTGGAGCGAACGGCAAAACTACTACTACGTCATTGGCCGGAGAAATTATTGCGGCTGGAAACTTTTCTACTCTTGTCGGCGGAAATATTGGAACTCCGGCGATCAGTTTTGTAGATCAGGCTGGAGCGGCGACGTGGACGGTGCTGGAAGTGTCGAGCTTCCAACTTGAAACGATTGTTGCATTTCACCCGCGAATCGCGGTGGTTCTTAACATCACGCCGGACCATCTGGATCGCCATAAGACTTTCGACAATTATGTAAATGCCAAGGCGCGCATTTTCGAGAATCAACGGACGGAGGATTTCTCCATTCTTAATGCTGACGATCCGACTGCTGCTGCGCTGGCGGGACGCACGCGCGCGCAGGTGATTTGGTTCAGCCGCAAGAAGGAAGTTGAGCGCGGAGCTTTCGCCCGAGGCGGTCATCTTTATTTTCGCGATGGAAGCGAAGAGCGCGAAATTATGCCGCTGGCTGAGATTCCGCTGAAGGGCGCGCATAATCTGGAAAATGTGTTGGCTGGAGTCTCGGTTGGGATGATCGTCGGTTGTGATGGCCAGCAGGTGCGGCAGGCGGTCCGAAACTTCAAGGCGGTTGAGCACCGATTGGAATTTGTTGCTCGAGTTGCAGGGGTGGATTATTACAACGATTCCAAGGCCACGAATGTTGATGCCACGATTAAGGCGCTTGAATCTTTTCCGGCAAACATCCACCTGATTCTTGGCGGCAAAGATAAGGGAAGCGACTATAGCGTGCTGCACGAATTGCTGCGGGATCGGGTGAAACGGGTTTACACGATTGGCGCAGCGGCGTCCAAAATCGAATCGCAGCTTCGGGACGTGGCGGAAATTGAACACTCCGAAACTTTGGAAAATGCTATTCGGCATGCGAGCGAATCTGCTGTGGCTGGCGATATTATTTTGCTGGCTCCGGCTTGCGCCAGCTTTGATCAATTTCAAAGTTATGAGCATCGCGGGCGAGTGTTTAAAGAGACGGTGCATTCGTTGGCTCTGGCTCGATCGACTTAAACCAGTGGAGAGACGGGCGTCTCGCCCGTCTGGCCGGGCGGGGACGCCCGGCGCTCCACCGTTATCGCAGCGGTAAACCGCTGCGCCACCCAAATTCTCCTTGATAATCGTGAAAGTTCTGCTGAACCAAATCAGTTATCTTCTGTTCGAAATTCACAGTGAAAGTGCTCTGCGTATGCGCTAGCGCGTGGTGAAATGGAAACTCCATGGCCAAGCGGGTTAGCGTCGATCGATGGATGTTTACGGTAACCACGGTGCTCGTGTTTATCGGGCTGGTCATGATTTTCAGCGCTTCCGCGGTGATGGCCAAAGAGCGGTTTGGATCGGCCTATGCATTTCTGATTAAGCAACTGGTGTGGGCGATTGCAGGGCTCGTCGTGATGGTCATCGCGATGAAGGTCGACTACAAGCGGCTGCAACATCCGGCGCTGGTTTTCACCAGTCTCGGATTTACTACGCTGTTGCTTATTTCGGTGTTCTTTCTTGATCGCGCGCACGGGACGCATCGCTGGTTTCACTTGGGGCCGATTTCTTTGCAGCCTTCGGAGATGGCGAAACCGGCGCTGATCCTGTTTCTGGCGTGGTTTCTCCAGGATAAAACCGAAGCAATCGATGACTGGCGAAATACGCTTATTCCCGCGATCGTTCCTACTGGCGTGTTTCTTGCGCTGATTGTTTTTCAACCTGATCTCGGGACGGCGATTGCTTGCGCGGGCATTACGGCATGCGTGTTGTATGTCGCGGGAATTCGCGTGCGTTACTTCGGATACGCTTTAGGCGCTGCGCTGTTGCCGCTTTATTTTTTGATCTTTCATGTGGCTTACCGGCGTGATCGCATTCTTGCGTTCCTGAATCCGTATGCCGATCCGAAGGGATTTGGGTTTCATATTATTCAGTCGCTGATTGCGGTTTCGACTGGTGGCGTTACGGGACTCGGTTTGATGGAAGGGAAACAGAAACTTTTTTATCTTCCGGAGCCGCATACAGATTTTATTTTTGCGGTGACTGCGGAAGAGTTGGGATTGATGGGGGCGCTTGCGGTCATTATTCTTTTCGCGATTTTTCTGTGGCGCGGAACGCGGGCGGCGCTGCGAACGCAGGATAATTTTGGGCGGTTTCTGGCGGTCGGAATCACGAGCATGATTGTGTTGCAGGCGTTCATGAATATCAGCGTGGTTTTAGGATTAATGCCCACGAAGGGGATTCCGCTGCCGCTTGTTTCTTATGGAGGGTCGTCGTTGTTTGTGACTTTGATGTGTGTTGGAGTTCTGCTAAATATTACGAAGCAAGCGGAATAGACCCCCCACCACCTGCCCAACAATATCCATTAAAGCTAATGTAATCATTTTGTTCGTCGGAAATTACTTCTCAAAATCCAGCACAGCGGATGCAGTTT
>PLBX01000556.1:3007-5015 GCA_003135495.1 Acidobacteriaceae bacterium
TTAATTATCAACGAGGAAACCAATGGGCTGCGGGCCCATTGGGGTTGCTCTTACTTTCCGATCCACAACCTAGTTTGGCACGGGGCTGTATATGGGTCTGTGATGGCCATCACGGGTTGATTGTGACGAAAACGGAGGCGGTATTAACAGGGAACGTTCGCGGAAGCTAGGTTCGAGAGGCGTGATTGGCACACGTCTAGATTTGTCGCCCGTCCTGCCGGGCGGGGACGCCCGGCGCTCCATTACACGGCGCTCCATTTACACCGGCGCTCTATTACCCGGCGTTTCCGGCTGGTGCTTCACTACTGTTGGCTTAGGATTATCTCGGCGGTTTTTCCGGCTCGGGCTGAGATGTGGCCTTTTAGCGGACCTTTTCTTGCGTTGACTTCTACCAATTGGCCCTTGCCGGCGCGGGTGGGCAGGACGAAGTTACCTTTCTGATCGGTGACTGCTTTATCGGAGTTTCCATCGATGTAGACGGTCGCTCCGGCTACGGCTGTCATATCCTCGTGAACTACAACTCCTCGAAGAATGCCTGAGGTTTCGGCTACGGTTTGAATGGTCGCGGTCGGGTAATAATCGCCGGCGGGAATTAGCGTGGAGTTGCCGTTGAGGAATTCATCTTTGGCGGATGCGGAGAAAGATATTTTGCCGTCGGCGGGACGGGATTGCTGGGGGATGTCGAGAGCCCATCCGCTGCCGTCCATTCTTAATTCACCGGTGGAGGATTTCACCTGGGCGAGTTCCATGGGGGTTTGATCCGGACGCAAGACTACGACTTGAATGTGATAGACGCCACGTGATTTTAGAATCGCGGAAGCGAGTAAGGGAGCGGCACCGAGCGCCAGGATGGCGGCCGCTGCTATCGCTGCAAGCACCGTTTCTTTTTGGCGGAGAAGATAGGCGGCGATGGATGCCGCGATGAGTACGGCGCAGGAGGCGACCATTCCTTGGTGGCCGATGTGGCTGGCTATTTTCAGGAGTTGCTCTAGCATACCTTCCACTCTGAGTTGAGTAGAACCGGGAAGGATAAGGTGGTGCAAGTTACTTGGGAGTGGGTGGCTCGTGGTGATTCGAGTCGGAGAAGGTCAAGTGCTTACCACAGGGAACACAGAGGATTCACGGAGGGCAGAGAGGAGAAGGTTCAGTGCTTACCACAGAGGACACAGAGGGATCACGGAGGTCACAGAGGATATCTGCACGTTGAGTCGCTCAGGGAGTCAGGACGCGATTAGGCAGTCTTTCTCGCAGACGGCACAGAAGGGCAAGGGTATATCCCAACTTTCGTTGTCGCCGAATGTGAAGGTGGCTGTCAGGTAATACATTCTAGTGCCGCAGGTGGGGCAATGCTGGATTTCTGGAGCTTTGAGGGATTCATTGGTCAGGAAATCTTTTATGGATTGTTTGAGGGTTTTATCGCGGAGCATTGGGAACCTCCGGGCGAATGGGAATTAACCCAAGCACAAGAGGCTGCTAACGGGGCAGCAAGTTTTGTGTAGTCAGTTTTATTGTACGCCAAGCACAGCGGGTGAGAACTCGATGTGAGTGTGGTGGTGATCGGAGTTGCACGCGAAGCAGTTTGCATGCCGAGTTCGCGGCTGAGCATGGGCGCTGAGTTTTTACGTTAGGTTTGTACGATGAGGTATAGACGCCCGATTTTTGCGGTCCTATAGTTGGCCGATTATGTTGCTGCCCGAGCGTTATCCGATTTGTCCGCTTTGCAATCAACCGGTGGAGCTCGGCACTTCGTTGACCGATGATGTCGGAAAAGTGGTGCATGATGGGTGTCTTGTGGGCAGAGTGAAAGAGCGATCGCCGAAAGCATCCAACAAAGGAAAGCTGCGACCACGTGAAAAAGAACCTTCCGCGACCCGCGACTTGGATTACTCGGCAGGCCTGTCAGAGTATGAGAGGGAAAGTCTTGCGGCGGAGGCCATCCTGAAGGCGCGCCGGGAGAAGAATCGGCTGATATGTCCGTCTAAAGTCTAGGCAAAGTCCCATCCAATTC
>PLBX01000308.1 GCA_003135495.1 Acidobacteriaceae bacterium
AGCTGTAACTGATGATCGATTTCTTTTATCTGGTTGTCGAGTTGCTCAACCTTGGGGTACGAAGGGCCAAATTGGGTGCTAAGCTCTGCCACCTGAATTCTGAGACTCGCCTGCTGGTCGTGCAACTTATCCAGAAGTCCGCTACCGGCAGTTCCGGGGCCATCGGAAATGATCGCCGCCGCAATTGCCACCGGGTCATTCGACTCCGTCTGGCGATAAACGGCTTCCTTCTGCATACGATCCGATTCAGCCACCGTCATTTCTTTGTTCAGCTCGTCGAGTTTGGCGGTGATGATGTTCTGCTTCTCATCTGTTCCTAGAATCTCGTGCTCTCTCTGGTAGCGCACCAACTTTTCCTGAGATGTTTCGACTTTCATCTGCAGGTCCACGAGTTGCTTCGAAAGCCAGTCTGAAGCTTGCATGGTCGACTCAAATTTCGTTTTGAAATTCTGTTCGACATAGGTCGCAGCCAGAGTGTTGACGGCACTGGCTGCAAGCTGCGGATCGGTACTGCTGTAGTGAATCTCCATTACCCGAGTGTTTGGGATTAGTGTCACTTTGAGGTTTCCCCGAAAACTTCCGAGTAGGGCGGAGGTACGGTTGGAATCGGATTGAAGCGGATCGGCAACTAAGTTGGCTTGCGTTCGATCGGAGCCGCCAAACTCCGGTCGCTTGTCCAGATTCAGCTGGCGTATCACCTGAAGCGCCATTAAATCACTTTGCAGAATGCGCACTTCGGTATCGAGGTCGCTCTGGTCGTAGTAATCGACGACCGGCACGGAGTCTTTGAAAGTAATTAAGTTCGAGTCCGCTTTATTAACAACGATCTGTCCAACCGCTTCGTAAATGGGAGTCTGGCGCAGGCTGGCAACCGCGACAATCAGGAAAATGCCTGCGATCACGGAGATTACCATCCATTTGCGCTTGATGAGAACGCGCATGTACTCGCGGAGCGTTGAATCCTGCGACGGCAGCGAGTTATAAAATGGAGAGTTTATCGGCCTCAAAAATTCGGCCGACGCGAGCGGAATCCCGTCGCTATCTCGTGGTACGTCACTCCGCGGAACCAAGGGGCCCAATGACATCTTTACTCCTTATTCAATCTTGCAGCCTGCAATCCCCAGCAAACTCACCGTGCACGGAGCTGCGGCATCTACCCAGTCGCCTTCCCACTGCGCACACAGATAGACACACAATCTTCTTTTAGGATTTCGCTGATTTTAGCACCCCGGATGAGAGAAGCAGCCACAATTTATACCACGGATACGATTAGCCATTCCCTGCCTTTTATCTCAATTTTCTGCGATGTCCCTGAATCAATCCTGGGCGGGAATTCTACAAACGATGGCCCCTCTTTGACTTGTTTCGCCGTTTTAAGGTCTTCATTTATTTCCTCAGCCATTCCTCAGCTATACTATCGAGCACAAGAACATACTCAGCGGAAGGTTGTTCGTCCTCACCCGGAACCGCCAATGCGGTTGGGTTGTGGCTTGTCGCCCGCCCGGCAGAACGGTCGATAAAAGTACCTCAAAAGGAACTAATAGTGGATTGGTCTAAGGAATCGATACTGGTAACCGGTGGAACTGGATCCTTCGGGAAGAAGTTTGTCGAGATCATGCTGCGCGATTATCACCCACACCGGCTGGTCATATTCAGTCGCGATGAATTGAAGCAGCATGAAATGCGAACCTCAGGATTGGATCATCCCAGTCTGCGCTATTTCATCGGAGATGTCCGGGACGCGGAGCGTCTGAAGCGTGCGTTCTCCGGCGTGACACTAGTTGTGCACGCCGCTGCGCTTAAACAGGTGCCGGCATGCGAGTACAACCCCTTCGAGGCCATTCAGACGAATATCATGGGCGCCCGCAATGTGATCGATGCCGCCATCGATCAAGGCGTGCGTCGTACTCTCACGCTGAGCACTGATAAGGCCGTCAATCCCATCAATCTCTATGGCGCTACAAAATTGTGCGCGGAGAAAGTTTTTGTCCAGGCCAATGCCTATGCCGGCGCAAAAAATACCCGCTTCAGTTGCGCCCGCTATGGAAACGTAGTTGGAAGCCGGGGCAGCGTGATTCCGGTTTTTCTCGAGCAGCGGCGTCGCGGAAAAATTACCATCACCGATCCCCGCATGACCCGCTTCTGGCTCACTTTGGAACAAGGCGTAAAGTTTGTGGTCCGCTGTCTCGAGCAGATGCACGGCGGCGAAATCTTTGTTCCGAAAATTCCCAGTATGCGATTGTTAGACCTGGCAGAGACGATTGCCCCGGGATGCCAGGTAGAGCACATCGGAATTCGTCCTGGAGAAAAGTTACACGAAGTGCTGGTCTCTGAAGACGAGTCACGCCAGACGCTCGAGACCGATGATATGTACGTGATTCAGCCCTCCCATCCTTGGTGGAAATCCGAAAACTGGGTTCACGCCAAGCCGCTTCCGGAGGGCTTCCGTTATTCAAGCGACGCCAATGGAGAGTGGCTCACGAAACGGGAATTAGAGGAACTGGTGGCTCCTGAAACCAGCGCAGCTGAGGAACTGCCGACGTCTGCGTAGTATGAATGCCTCGTCCACAAATTTAGAGACACTTGCCATTCACGGCGGCACACCCGTTCGCGAAAAATTGCTTCCTTATGGCCGGCAGAGTATAGACGACGGAGATGTGCAAGCTGTAGTCGAAGTTTTGAAGTCAGACTGGCTTACCACCGGTCCCAAGGTCGGCGAATTTGAAGAGCGCTTTGCGGAGCGCGTAGGAGCGAAGCATGCCGTGGCCTTCAGCTCCGGAACGGCGGCGCTGCATGGGGCAGCGTTTGCTGCCGGACTGGGAACGGGCGATGAAGCCATCACTACCCCCATGACTTTTTGTGCGACCGCCAATTGCATTCTGTATCAGGGCGCTGCTCCGATATTCGCGGACGTTTCTCGCGACACGCTGAATCTCGATCCCGATCAAGTTTCCGCGAAACTCTCGTCGCGAACCAAGGCGATTCTCGCCGTCGATTATGCCGGGCACCCCGCTGCACTCGAGGAACTCGGAGAATTGGCGCATCGGCATGGAGCGCTGCTAATCGAAGATGCATCGCACGCCCTCGGCGCCGAACATCGGGGGAAACGCGTTGGCGGCATAGCCAATATGACTGTGTTTAGCTTTCATCCCGTGAAGCACCTCACAACGGGCGAAGGCGGCATGGTTACAACTAACGACCATGGGTTGGCGGAAACTCTTCGACGGTTTCGTAATCATGGCATCAGCAGCGAAGCGCGCCAGCGGCAAGAGGCGGGTCAGTGGTATTACGAAATGGTGCTTCTCGGATTTAATTACAGGCTGACCGATATCGCCTGCGCATTGGGATTGTCGCAATTGAGAAAGCTGGATGCGAACCTTGCTCGACGCCGGGAAATTGCGGCGCAGTACACGGCCGCCTTTCGTGATTTGCCTGAAGTTACGGTTCCTGTGACGCGTGATGAGGGCAATCCGGCCTGGCACCTGTACCCGATTCGATTGCAATTGGAAATGCTTTCGGTAGGGCGAGGAGAGATTTTTCGAGCGTTGCGAGCGGAAAATATTGGCGTCAACGTGCATTATATTCCGGTCCACCTTCATCCTTATTATCGCGAGCGGTTGGGTCACAAGGAAGGCGATTATCCGGTGGCCGAGGAGGCGTATGAGCGGCTAATCAGCTTGCCGATGTTCCACTCGATGGCGGAAACCGATGTGAAGGATGTGTGCCAGGCTCTGCGTAAGGTGATTGCGCAATATGTCAAGTAATGGAAAATCCGGGTGGCCGAGTTCGCGCGGCAACGTTCCGACTTTTGTTGCCGAGGTCTCGAGCAATCATCACCGCGATTTGGATCGCTCCATGGAATTCATTAAAACGGCTGCTGCCATCGGCTGTGACGCTGTGAAGTTTCAACTTTTTCGCGCGCGGGAATTGTTTGCGCCGGAGGCGCTGCAACATAATCCGAAGCTTCTCGCACGGGAAGAATGGGAGTTGCCGGTTAAGTTTCTTCCAGCCCTTGCGCAGGGTTGTAAAGAAGCGGGAATTCGATTCTCCTGTACTCCATTTTATTTGGAAGCGATCGCGGAACTATTGCCTTTTGTGGATTTCTACAAAATTGCTTCGTACGAACTAATGTGGGATGAACTGCTTAAGGTGTGCGCCGAGAGCGGGAAACCGGTTGTGCTTTCTACCGGCATGGCAACCCTGCCCGAAGTCAAGCATGCATGTTCCGTGTTGGAAGGCGCTGGCTGCCGCGAGTTGACGTTGTTACATTGCGTATCGTCGTATCCGGCCAAGCCGGAAGAATGCAACCTGGCGGCGATCGAGACATTGCAGAAGGCCTGCGGGTATCCGGTGGGTTGGTCTGATCACAGCGTTGATGCGGGAGTTGTTTCCCGTGCGGTTCATCGTTGGGGAGCGACCATGATCGAATTTCATCTTGATCTCGAAGGACAAGGCGCGGAGTTTGGCGCCGGGCATTGCTGGCTTCCGCAGCCCATGCGGGAACTGATAGCCTCCGTGCGAGCTGGGTTTCATGCTGACGGCGATGGAGAGGTGGGGCCGGTTGCGAGTGAACTGGAGGAGCGTGAATGGCGCGCAGATCCGGGTGATGGGCTCCGGCCGACGCGTTCGACGAGAAAATCTCTGGGGCTGGCTAAAAAGTGAAAACAGTCGCAATCATCCAAGCGCGAATGGGATCGAACCGTCTCCCAGGGAAAGTGCTCAAGCCGATTTTAGGCCGGCCGATGCTGTGGCACATCGTGCAACGAGTACGGGCCGTCCCATCGATCACAGAAGTTGTGGTGGCAGTTCCTAATGATGAAGCCAACGGCGTTCTGAGAAGCTTTTGTTCGGATAACGGCATCGCTTTTTTTGCCGGCAGCGAAACTAATGTCTTAGATCGGTACTATCAGGCGGCGAAGCAATTTGATGCCGATCCCGTGCTTCGTGTGACTGCGGACTGCCCGCTGGTTGATCCGCAGTTGATTGAGCGGCTCATTGGAGCATATGAAAGCGGCGGGTACGACCATATTGGAATAGCGGCCGGGGCGGGAGCGCAACTCCTGGACAAGAAACTTTTCCCCGATGGCCTCGATGCCGAATGCTTTAGCTTTTTGGCGTTGGAACGATCATGGCATGCGGCAACAGATCCACGCGACCGCGAACACGTAACTCGCTACATGTGGAGTAATAAGAATATATTTCGCTGCGGCAATATTACAGCGGATGTTGACTATCCCAGGCTGCGCCTGACCGTCGATCACCCTGAAGATTTTGACCTGGTCACAAAAATCTATGAGGCTCTCTATAGCGATCTGAGGCCATTTGAGTTATCGGAAGTTATGCGCTTTTTGGAAAATAACCCTAAGGTTGGCAACTTAAACCGTAAGTGGAATGAAGCTGAAAACTATCGAACCGTGCTTGAAAAATGATGACAACTGAAATTGCTACAAAGGGCTGGGACTTGTTCAATCGGGCATGCAAGATGATTCCCGGTGGCACGCAGTTACTATCGAAGCGTCCGTCTATGTTTCTGCCGGAGCAATGGCCTTCGTATTTTTCTAAGGCACGGGGGGTTGAAGTAACCGACCTTGACGGCAGGACTTACATTGACATGAGCATGATGGGAATTGGTGCGTGCGTGCTCGGCTATGCCGATCCTGAAGTGGATGGTGCGGCGAAGGCGGCGATTGACGCAGGAGTAGCTTCGACTCTTAATGCTCCCGAAGAGCTGGTTCTCGCCGAGCTTTTATTGGAGTTACATCCTTGGGCGCAGATGGTGCGCTACGCACGAGGCGGCGGAGAGGCAATGTCAATTGCAGTCCGCATCGCCCGTGCTCGAACGGGACGAGACAAGGTTGCGTTTTGCGGCTACCACGGCTGGTGCGATTGGTACCTGGCTGCTAACTTGGCGGAAGATGAAGCTTTAGATTCTCACTTACTACCTGGCCTTGAACCTCGCGGAGTACCCAGAGGGTTGCTGGGAACAGCTTTGCCTTTCCATTACAACCGCATTGACGAGTTAAGGGCGATCGCGGATGCCAACCGCAACGAGTTGGCCGCGATTGTGATGGAGCCGCAGCGGGGGCAGGAACCGGCGCCTGAATTCCTCGAGAATGTTCGCGACATCGCGAATGAGCTGGGCGCGGTACTTGTGTTTGACGAAATTACGACTGGTTTTCGTATGACCGACGGCGGGATCCACCTCTTAGCCGGCGTGAATCCCGATATTGCCGTGTTCGCGAAAGCAATGGCGAACGGATACGCTATGGCGGCAGTAATTGGCATAGAGAGCGTGATGCAGGCGGCGCAGACGACCTTCATCAGCAGCACGAACTGGACCGAACGCATCGGTCCGGCTGCGGCCATCGCAACCATTAATAAGTTTCGTCGAGAGAAAGTGGCGCCGCACCTGATTGCTATTGGAAGTCAAGTAATGGAAGGTTGGCGGAGCCTTGCCAAAAGGAAAGGATTGCAACTGCACACTAGTGGCTTGCCCAGCTTGTGCCATTTTTCTTTTGAGCATGAAGCGGAGCTTAGGCTGACCACTCTCTTCACGCAGTTGATGTTAGAAAGAGGTTATTTGGCTTATAACCAATTCAAACCTTCCTTTGCCCATAGCAGCGGCCAGGTGGAGAGTTACCTGGCAACCGTCGAGGAGGTATTTGATCTTTTGGCGAGAGACATTTCCGAGCCTAACTCGTGCAACCGCTTGCGGGGACCGCTGGCGCAACGTGGATTCTATAGACTCGCTTGAGCGATCAACTGAAGGTTGAGTAACAAGATGAAGTATTCGCTGCTAGGGCGGACAGGTCTGTGCATCTCAAACCTAGCCTTGGGCACCGCCGCTTTCGGATTGGAGAACTATGGCATCCAGGAGCCGGGCGAGCCCGGCCGGTTGTCTGAAGACCATGCCATCGCGCTTGTGCAAGCCGCAGTCGAAAGCGGCATCAATTTGTTCGATACAGCTCGAGGCTACGGCGAGAGCGAAGCAGTATTGGGAAAGAGCGCAAGCGGCTATCCGTCTTGCATCATTGCAACCAAGGTCGGCGTTGCCGCCGACACGAAAGACACAGAGGAGTTAACGAAGACCGTGATGGACTCGCTCACGGCGAGCCTCAAGGCGCTTCGTAGAGATGTACTGGATGTGGTGCAGATTCACAATGCCACGCAAGAAATGTTGGAGTGTAGCGAGATACTGAATGTTCTGGAACGCGCCCGGGATATGGGAAAGTTGAAGTTTATAGGCGCGTCGGTCTATGGCGAGGCGGCGGCTCTTGCTGCGATACGCAGCGGAAGGGTTGACGTGTTGCAGATCGCGCTCAACTTGCTGGACCAAAGAATGTTGGCCAGGGTATTGCCCGAGGCTAGAAAAAAGAATGTGGGAATTATAGCTCGCTCGGTTTTTCTAAAAGGAGCTCTTACTGAGCGAGCCAAACTGCTTCCTGAGGGCCTGCGCAGTCTGTCGGAAGCCGCGGACAGAATGCGCGAGGGTTTAGGAGAGACGTGGAACTCGTTGCCCGGCGCCGCTCTTCGTTTCTGCCTCTCCACTCCGGGAGTTCATTCGGTATTGATTGGACCNNAGCGCACGAGGCCGGAGCGCTTGACAGCGCTGCAATCAAAAAGGCGGAGTTGTTGAAGTTAAACGACGATCAATTGCTTAATCCTTCGCACTGGCCGACAGTGTAAATGCACTCCACGGTGACAAGACAGCTTTCGACCCTTTTTCGCTGTGATGCATCGCCCTCGATTGGATTGGGGCATGTGGTGCGCTGTTTAGCACTGGCCGACGAACTGCATGAGGAGCACGGTGCCGCGGTGAGTTTCGCCATGCGCTCCAGCGTTTTAGCGACGGAACTGGTCACACGACGGGGATATCAAATCTGGCAGCCTGCTGACAGCGCAAATTTTGATCAAGAGGCATGGCTGCGTGATTGCATTTTAAAATCAGGAGCGCAGATTCTGGTTGTAGACGTGCGCGACGATTTGTCGAAGGCTACTCTGGACGCGCTTGCCGGGAAAGGTACGATCATTGCCTTGCTTGATGATTTGAGTGAGCGGCGCTGGGCAGCGGATGTTGTTTTTTATCCGCCCGTGCCGCAAGTCGACAGAGTTGATTGGTCCGGCTTCCGCGGCCGGTTGTGTATTGGATGGGAGTGGGTTGTCTTGCGCCGGCAGTTCGCTGAGCCTGTCCGGGTAAGCAATCACTCAAGGCGCTTGTTACTGATTGCGATGGGCGGGAGCGATCCGGCTGGCCTGACTCTGAAGGCGGTGCGTGCTCTGGATCGACTGGACGAGGAATTCGAGCCCGTGATCATTGTAGGAGCCGGATTTTGCCACCGGCAGGCGTTGCAAGACCTCCTGCGCAAGACTAGTCGGCCATTCAGGGTCCGCGAAGACGTTAGCGAGATGAGCGCTGCCATGTCTGAGGCGACTTTGGCAATCTGCTCGTTTGGCATGACGGCATACGAATTGGCGGCAATGAGTGTTCCAAGCGTATATGTCTGCCTGACGGAGGATCACGCGCAATCGGCATCCGCGCTCGTCGCAGCGGGCGTGGGATTTTCGGTTGGCGTTGACGATGGGGGTACGGAGATGCGTTTGGTGGCGGCGGTGGAAGGATTGTTGGGAGACGGTCCTCTTCTTAAAGAAATGTCATCTCGATCGCGCCTTCTTATCGATGGCAAAGGAGCGAGTCGAATGGCGAAGGTTTTGCTAGAACAAGTTGGTAAACCTTGATTCCACCAATAGCAAAAGTCGCAATCGTCACAGGGGGTGGCCGTGGTATCGGCCGGAGTATTGCGCGTGCGCTCGCTATAGACGGGTTTGATATAGCTCTTACCTATCACATGCGCCGTGAAGCTGCGGAAGATAGCGCGTCGGAAATCCGGCGTCTAGGCCGTAAAGCATTTGTGAGTCGTGTCCAAGTATCGGAAGCGAGCGATGTCCGCAGATTTGTAGCAGAAGTGACGGATGTGTTTAACAGGGTGGATGTCCTGGTTAACAACGCCGGAATGCTGGAACAGAAGCCATTTGCAGCTATAACGGAACAGGAATGGGACAACATGATGGCAGTTAACTTAAGAAGCGGATTTTTGTGCTCGCATGAAGTCTTGCCTATCATGTTGCGACGGGCCTCCGGTTCGATCGTAAATATTGCGTCCTCGGGGGGGCAACTGGGCGGCACGCTGGCGGTGCACTACGCTGCGAGCAAAGCAGGAGTGATCTCATTGACCCGCTCACTGGCTCGGATTGCTGCAGCAGGCGGTGTTCGCGTGAATTGCGTTGCCCCGGGGCTCATTGAGACCGAAATGACAGCCGACGAAATCGCGTCGCCGGCCGGCCGGCAGAAAATTGACCAGCAGATTCTCCTCAAACGCGCCGGCCGCGCGGAGGAGGTTGCTTCCGCCGTAGCATTTCTGGTTTCCGAAAACGCAGCATACATCACAGGACACACTTTGAATGTAAACGGCGGTCTTTATATGGGGGAAGGATAATTGGCGACAGGGATGACAGGTGCAGATGCAATCGTGGACAGCTTCGTCCTAAACGAGATCAAGCGACTTTTTTTGTTTCCTGGGGGAACGATTGCTCCTATCGTAGACGTCGCCATACGACGGGGAATCGAAATTATCTGCACCCGACACGAGCAGGGAGCCGGGTATGCGGCGCTGGGTAGCGCTCGGTTGACAGGACATCCTCAAGTGGCCGNNGCCATGGTCACCTCCGGGCCTGGGGTCACTAACGTTGTGACGCCGGTCGCAGACGCTTATTTCGATTCCGTTCCGTTGATTGTATTGACGGGGCAAGTCGGAACCGGGGATATGCGCGGCGAACGGCCCGTGCGACAACGTGGATTCCAGGAAGTGGACACGGTAGCCTTGATGCGGCCGATCAGCAAAGCGCAGTTTCTGGTTACGGCGCCTTCTCAGTTACCCGAGGTCATGCGGCGGGCTTTCGAATTGGCAATGGAAGGTCGTCGAGGTCCGGTAGTGGTCGACCTGCCAATGAATTTCCAGCGGGGGGAGATTACAGAGAATCCCGCGCCCATCGCAGATGCGACCGCCGTGCCTCATTTAGACTTGACTGCAATCAAACAAGTTGCGACGTGGCTTTCCGATGCCAAGCGTCCGGTTATTCTTGCGGGTCAGGGTGTATTGCACTCTCGCGCGCATACCGAAATTCGACTGCTGGCCGATCGAGGTGGTATTCCAGTTTCTCAGAGCCTCTTGGGTCTGGGAAGCTTCCCGACCAACTCGCCGCTTGCTCTCGGTTTTCATGGTCATACTGGAAATCAGTATGCGGGCAAGGCCATTCATGAATCGGATTTGCTGCTAGTTTGCGGCTCACGCCTTGATATTCGGCAAACGGGGACGCGGGTCGACGACTTCGTCCCAAATGGCAAAGTGGTGCGAATCGACATTGACGTCAATGAACTCGATCATTCGCGAGTGCGCTCTGATCTTGCGATTCAAGGCGATGTGCGGCGGGTCTTGGAAGCTTTGAACGAGCAAATGGGAGAACTTCCTGCACCGCAATCTGAGAATTGGCTGGCTCAGATCGAACGGTGGCGCGAATCCTTCCCGCTGAGTTACGAAAAGAACGGGAAATTAAAGCCGCAGAATGTCATCGAGACAGTCGATTCACTGACAAAAGATCAGCCTGTAATATGCGTTTCTGGAGTGGGGTCCCATCAACAATGGGTCGCCCGGCATTTTACTTTCGATTACCCCTCCCGGCCCTGGCTGACTTCCGGCGGACATGGAGCGATGGGATTCGATTTACCGGTTGCCATAGGGGCCCAAATTACCTTTCCAGATCGCCCAGTGATCTGCTTTGTCGGAGACGGATCGTTGCAGATCAACATACAAGAATTGGCGGCGGTCGTTGAGTTCAACCTACCGATAAAGATTATTGTCCTCAATAATCATCGGCTCGGGATTGTTTCGCAATTTCAAAAAATGAATTGGAAGTGCGATCCAACTTGTGGTCAGAAATGGAATCCAGATTTCGCCGCAATTGCGAGAGCCTATGGAATTGCCGCGAGTACGGTGACGCGGGCGAGTGAGATTGAGAGCTGCGGGAAACTGGCTCTTGCGCACAAAGGCCCTTATCTCATCGATTGCATTGTCGATGAGGATGAGGACGTTGTACCGATGCTTCTCTCAGGCCAGAAGATGGATGGGATGTGGCCCTATGCCTAAAAATCTTTTAGTGGTCGGTGGCGGCATTGAGGCGGTGCCTGGTCTGGAACGGGCGAAGCAGATGGGGCTGCATGTGGTGGTTAGCGACCGGGATGCGGGAGCGCCGGGGTTTGCGGTGGCGGATGATCGGCTGCTGGCTAGCACTTATGACGTCGCGGCAACCGTTACTGCGGCTCGGCATTACCATCGAACGGTGCGGCGGTTCGATGGAGTGATGTGCATCGCTTCCGATATTCCTAAGACGGTTGCGGCGGTGGCTGCGGACCTGGGATTGCCGGGGATCAGCGAAGAATCGGCTCGACTTTCGAGCGACAAACTCGAGATGAAATTGAAGTTTCGGACAGATGGCATTCCCGTGCCTTGGTTTAGCCTTGTCGAATCCGAAGCGCAACTGCGGGAGATTATTGACGAGCGAGGATTGCCGCTGGTGATCAAACCGGTGGACAGCCGGGGGGCGCGGGGAGTGTTGCGTTTGACCGGGGTCGTGGATTTGAACTGGGCTTACGAATTTTCGGCGAGTCAATCGCCATCGGGGCGGGTGATGGTGGAGGAATTTCTGGAGGGTCCGCAGATCAGCACAGAGTCGATTGTGCTGGAAGGCGTGGCGCACACTCCGGGGCTTGCGGATCGCAATTATGAGTTCCTGGAGAAATTCGCGCCTCACATTATTGAGAATGGAGGCGATCTGCCGACGCAGTTGTCCGCCGAAGGGCAGCGCTCGATATGCGATTTGATTCAGCGGGCGGCGACCAGCATGGGGGTTGTCGAAGGGATTGTAAAGGGAGACGTCGTATTCCATGAAGGCAGGCCGTTTATTATCGAATTGGCGACTCGACTGAGCGGCGGATATTTTTGCACTCACGAGATTCCGTTGAGCACCGGTGTCGACTTTGTTGGTTGTGCTATTCGACTGGCGCTTGGCGAGGGTATTAGTGCGGAAGAGTTGGTACCGCGCTACCAGCGTTGCATCTCACAGCGATATTTATTTCCTGCGCCAGGGCGGGTGACTGGCATTGCGGGCGCGGAGAGTGTGCCGGAACGGGCGGGGGTCGTATTCTGTCAGATCCGGCTCAGAGTAGGGGATTTGGTGGGGCCGGTGAACAGTCATCCGGCACGCGCGGGATTAGTGATGGCGACTGGAGAGTCGCGAAGGGAAGCGATGCAAAGGACGGAGGCGGCAATCCGATCGATTGAGATCAAAACCGTATCGGCTGATGCTTCGGAACCTATAGGCGCGAAGCGATGAAGGAAGCGGGAAGCGAGCCGAAGGCTGGCGACGGCCGGTTGCGACTGTTTGCATTTTTCCACCTAAATCTGGCTTACTCCTCGATCGAAGAGGAGCAGCGTACTGAAGTGATTCAGCGTTGCTATTGGCCTCTTTTGCGGCTCGTCAAAAATCTCGAGCTTCCGGTTGGCATTGAAGCCTCGGCCATCACGCTGGAAACCATTCGAAGCATTGATCCGTCATGGACAAGCGAATTTTCGATGCTTTGCCGCAGGGGCCTCTGTGAGCTTGTGGGCAGTGGATATGTGCAGCTGATTGGGCCGCTGGTGCCGCCTGAAGTGAACGCCGCGAATCTGCGGCTGGGAAACGAAGCCTACGAGCGCATATTGGGGATCAGGCCTGCTGTCGCGTTAATCAACGAGCAGGCTTACTCAGCGGGATTGGTACAGCACTACATCGATGCTAAGTACCAAGCGATCATCATGGAGTGGGATAATCCGTCCCGCTACCATCCCGAGTGGTCGCCGGAGTTGCGCTATCTGCCGCAGATTGCCTGTGGGCAGCACGGCGAAGAAATTCCGCTGATTTGGAATAAATCAATCGCATTTCAAAAATTCCAGCGCCTCGCGCATGGCGAGATGGAACTGGACGAGTATCTCGGGTATCTATACGGGCATTTATCGGAGAGCCCTCGTGTCTTTCCGGTTTATGGCAACGATGTTGAGATTTTTGATTTTCGCCCAGGCCGTTATCACACCGAACCCGCGCTTCGGGAAATTGGAGAATGGGAACGGATATCACGGCTCTTTGCCTTGCTTTTGAAAGACGAGCGGTTCGAATTCACTCTTCCCAGTGCGACCCTGAAATTCCTCGGCGCACCTGGCGCCGGAAATCGGCTTCATCTGGAATCAGCGGAAGATCCGGTTCCAGTAAAGAAACAGGAGAAATACAACATTACCCGCTGGGCGGTGACTGGCCGTAACGATCTCGGAATCAATACCAGGTGTCGGCGCTTGTTCGAAGCGGTCAAAGAAAGACGAGGGACCGACGATGAATTGTGGCGCGAGCTTTGTTACTTATGGAGCAGCGATTTTCGCACTCACATCACGGACAAGCGTTGGACAGCGTTTATGGAACGATTGGACGGAGTTGAGAAGCGCCTCGGTATTCACGAAAGTTCAGCCTCCGACGAAAGTTGGGGATCGAAAATCGTTGAACGACTCGCCTCAGGATTTCGAAGCCGGCGTGAAGGGCGATATTTGGAGTTAGAGAACGACGTGACGCGAGTGGTTCTGAACTGCCGCCGTGGCTTGGCAATCGATTCGTTTGTGCTGAAGAAGATCTCCGATAAGTCTCTCCTAGGCACTCTGCCACACGGTTACTATCAAGACATCGCGCTGGGCGCGGATTATTATTCCGGACATTTGGTGCTTGAGTCTCCCGGCCAACCGAAGATCACCGACCTGGCCGCGATTGAGCCGAAGGTCGGACGCGCCGAGGACGGGAATAGCATAGTTGTAGAAGGCGAAGTTGCCACGCCGTTAGGTCTGATTCGCAAACGAATTCGGGTGAATGCCGAAGGCCAGCTCGGCATCGAATACAAATTAGAGTGGGAGACAATGCCGCCGGGGGCGCTGCGATTGGCACATATTACATTAAACCCCGAGGCATTCAATCGTGAGCATCTTTGGTTTAAAAGTCACAATGGAGGGTTCCTTCCGGATCGATTTTCCGTCGGAGCAAAGCGCATCAAGCACGGACNNACTGTGTCCTTTCTGGTCTCAGCCAGCGCCGCCATGGGAATAACAAATGGCGAACTAAGCTTGGGCGACGAAGAGCGCGCCATTAAAATTCAAACCCAGCTCCAGCAGGCGAGCGTGGTGTCGCAAGTTGCCTTCATCCCGGTGCCAGGATCTTACTTTTATCGTGCCAGCTTCTCCGCCGCGGAATTGGATGAGACTTGCCGCAACCGGCCGCGGGTGGATTTTCCCCGGACTTTTTCTTTCGTGATTTCCGCGGGCCAAAGAACTGCTGCCCAAGACTTGGAAGAGTGCGCTGCAGAGGCTGCCGTTCCCAAGTGAGCAGCCGCCGTCAATTTCAAATTGAGCGTAACACTGAGTTAAAAGGAGCCCGGCCAGTTTATCTCGTCAGCCTATGAACATCCGTTGGAGTCAAGTAGATTCATTTCCAGGAAATTCCTGTTCACCCGCCGCAACCGAACAGCGTCCCTGTCCCATCTGCGGAAGCGAACGTTCGCGGACGGTACTGCAGTTCGATCAGTTCCAGTTTTACTCCGACTCCGGAGAACTTCCCAAGCGGGCCGATGTCCGCGAGGTTCAGTGCCTCGATTGCTTCGCGCTCTATCTGAATCCCTGCTATTCGGAAGAGGGCTTTCGATCTCTGTTCGCGGAAGCCGGATGTTCTTATGGGTCTGCGGTTTCGCATACCCTGCAACAGATCGACTGGCTGAAAACTCGCGGCTTGCTGCGTTCTGGGAATCGCCTCTTGGATGCCGGCTGTTACGATGGTGCCTTTTTATCGAAGCTGCCCGATGACGTGGGGAGGATTGGCGTAGATATTGATGGTCCAGCCATCGACCGGGGCCGTGCAACACTTAGCGCCAAGGGAGTGGAGTTCATCCATGGCGACTTCGAAAGCTTTCGTTGCGATAAGCCTTTAGACGCCATCACCATGTTTCATGTGCTCGAGCACTTGCCCAGACCGTTGGTCGTCTTGCGACACCTCCGTTCCATGGCGCATGCTGGAACGCGGTTAATAATCGAAGTCCCGATTTTGGAAAATGGATTTACGAATGATATTAACGGCTTCTTCACCGTTCAGCACATGACTCACTTCACGCGAGCATCCTTAATGAATTGCCTTGCACTGGCAGGTTGGAAGGTGATTGAGTCCCAGGAACATTGCGAGTACAACGGCTTTCGAGTGATAGCAGGTCCGGGTGAATCTGTACCGACGGCGGTGCAAGAATCGGAAGCTGTATCCCTGCTTCGCCAGTATCTTGCCCACTGGAACCTCGCGGTGCGGGCGGTGGAAGATCAACTTGCGTCACTCGTGCTGGCAAAGAAGTGTGTGATTTGGGGCGCTGGAGCGCACACCGAGTTCCTGTATCAGTCCACTTCCCTGTTTCATAACCAAAGGGAACGGAAGTATGCGATTGTAGACGGCGATCCAATCAAGAAAGGGAAGAGTTGGCGGGGAATCGAAATTCACTCTACTGCTGCATTAAAAGAACTTGATTGGTCCAGGGAATGCCTCCTGGTTTCGAGTTACAGCAGCCAAGATGAAATTGTAAGAGCAGCGATCGAACTTGGCACTCCTCGGGATCGCATCGTTACCCTTTACAAGGAGTTGAGAGTTTATTAATCAGCGAACCGATGCACGGCATCGAGTACAAGAAGTAAATAAAGCAACAAGTCCCATTCCAGGCGAGTATCCCAACTATTCATGCGTATTCTCTTAGTCCATCCCGAAGATTCTGTCATCGACGAGCCTTGGTCGATTTCGCGATGGGATCTGGTCGTGGATCTGGGATGGGCGGGGACATTCCAGTACGCGGAATGGGGCGCAAGATTGGGCTGCGTCGTCCGCAGCTTGTTCAGTTTTGCGAATTGGCATGAAGACGTGCCTCTTCTTCCCGAACTTTGTGGGATCGGAAAATATCGGCTGCTGGACGGCGAAGGAATCGACTGGTGGGAACTGCTCGCGCCCATCGCCTATCAGCGGGTCTACGAGTTCTTGCTGTTGCAGAAGGTGGCGCGCGAAATTAAGATTCCGGCCGAGATTCATATTACCCGTCCTCACCCCTTGGGCGATGCGATCGGCAAAATGGTAGGCGTCAACGTAGTCCCGTTCATTTCTACGTCAGAAAGCTCCGCTATTGCGAGGTTCATCCGTTTCAAGAAAAAACTGCGCGCTCTAACGCCTTCGCAAATCGTGCAGATCGCTTGCGACAAATGGGATACCGATTACCGCGTGCGGCGCTACTTTACCAGGCGCGGACCACGTACGCGATCAAAGACCAAAATTTTGCTACCGTCGGCGTACCGGAACGTCTCCCGCGTGTTGGCGAGATATGCGCAGCTACTTCCAGATCGCGACTTTCTTATGGTGACCACACGTGCGGATGGAGAATTAAAGGAATTGCCATCTCATATCAGCAGCGCGCCTCTGGCCGCTTACGCGCTGCGAAGCACGGCGACTGAACGCGAGATTGCAGATCTCACGCGCCAATGGGAGACCATAAAGAAAAGACTCTACGCAACCGACATTGACGTCAGTTTGCTAGGCGACTCTTTGGAAGCCCTTGATCCCATGCTGCGAAACGGTTTGAGACTCCGCGATGCTTGGCGGGCCGTTTTTGAGCGGGAGAAGATCGACTCTGTCCTTTGCGCGGATGAGAATAATGTATACACGCGCTTGCCTGTTTTGCTGGCGCACCGCAGGGGCGTGCACACCGTTTACTGCAGTCACGGCGCTCTTGATTCGACCATACTGTTGCGCGGAATTTGCTCGGACACTTATCTGGCAAAGGGCGAGATGGAAAGAGATTATTTGATCAGGGAGTGTGAGGTGCCGCAGGAGCGGATCTTCGTCGGTGCGCCGCCGGGATCGCATCTTGCGGTACACGGACTAACGGCGGGAACTCACATCGTATTTTTCTCCGAGCCTTATGAGCTTTATCATGGCCGCACGGAGACGCTCTACCGGGAAGTGCTGCGCCGCCTGTGCGCGATAGGGCGGGAACATGGGCGGAAGGTAATGTTAAAGCTGCACCCTTTTGAAAGCATGACTGCGCGCTCGCAATTGGTGGACCGGTTACTGACGGATAGCGACCGGAAACTGCTGGAGGTCACTTCCGAGCCTATTTCGGAGCAACTGCTGCGCAAAACCTGGTTCAGTTTGACCGTGGAGTCCAGTGTGGCAGTGGAGTGCGCGCTTGCGGGAGTACCGAGTTTTCTGTGCGGGTGGTTTGACATTGATTTATATAGCTACGGAAAACAATACGAGAGATTCGGCGCGGCTCAAATTCTCCACCGTCCCGATGACATTTCTCGAATACCCGTGATTATGGAATCGCAACAAACAAACGCAGCGGTCCGCGATCGTCTTTACCATCCAATTAGTCGTGAGGACTTCGCCGCGGTTTTGCACGGCAGCCAGGAATTAAGACAGTAATCTTGATGCTTACAGTATTCACTCCCTCATTCGCGGATGAATCGAACACGAACGCGCAGAACCTCACCGCTAAAGAGGTGATAAGCCGTCTGCCTTCGGATAAATTCAGGGTTGTGCTTCTTGGCGACGGAAAACCCGACCCCAGAATTAGCGCCCGTCCCAACACTGAAATCCTGCGATGGGCCCGGCACGGAAATACTCCTCGATGGCTCTGGCATGTGCTACTTTCTAAAGTTGACATCTACTTTTTTCCGCGCGAAGGCCCATTGGATACGTCCTTCATGTTTTTGAGACGCTCATTTGGCCTTCCGATCGCCCTGGTGGCCTACGTGGTGGTCGCGCTCGACGGCGGAGTTGGGCCGAGAATGGCGAGATACATTCGCGAGGCGGATCGTGTTGTAGGAAACTCGCTATTTGTAACCCAGACGGTCAAAGATCGCTTCGGGGTTGCTGCGGAGACAATTCACAGCGGAATAAAGCGAGAGTTGTTTTATCCACCGCCCAACTCTCGCGTGCCTGGAGCGAAGCTCACCGTGCTTTACGCTGGCTCATTTCAGGCTCGGAAGAGAATGAATGTGGTTATTCGCGAAGCAGCGAACCGGCCTTCGGTCGAATTTCGATTGGTGGGGAAAGGCGAACCTGAAGAGGAGCGTATCTGCCGGTCTTTGGTGAACCAGTTGGGGTGTCGCAATGTAACCTTCGTTGGTCATCTTTCGCAAGCAGGGTTGGCCGAAGAAATGCGAAAGGCGGACGTGTTTTTTTTCCCCAGTGTGTTGGAAGGTCATCCGCAAGTTCTTGGGCAAGCGGCATCGTGCGGCCTGCCGGCAGTAGCCATGGATTTGTATAAGCCGGACTATGTCGTCGATGGTGAAACTGGGTACTTGGTAAAATCGGAGAGCGAACTTTCCAGTAGGTTGGGGTTGCTGCTTGGTGACCAGGAGTTGCGGCTCGAGATGTCTGCCGCTGCCGCTCGGCACGCCGTGCAATTCGACTGGGAGAGAATCACGCGAGATTGGGAAAGCATATTTGTGGAGGCGGCCGCGGAACGTCGCAAGAAAAATTAATGTGTGGAATCTATGGTGTGTTCGGCGGCGAAGGCGATGCGGCGCGATACCGCTTGTGGTCGGAGCAAGCGTGTAGGCTTCTTCGGCATCGCGGGCCCGATGGAAGCGGGTGCATGCCTTTCATGGATGGATGCTGCCTACTGGGGCATTGCCGCCTCTCGATCATCGACATTCAGGGTGGCGCCCAGCCCATTGGAAATGAAGATGAAACGATCTGGGTGGTTCTGAACGGAGAAATCTACAACTACATCGAGATCCGTGAAAGATTGATTGCGAAAGGCCACCACTTTCGCACCCGCAGCGATACGGAAGTACTTGTGCATCTCTACGAGGACAAGGGCCACTCTCTCCTCGACGATCTCGAAGGCATGTTCGCATTTGCCATTGTGGATGAGAAAAAGAAGCAGGTATTTCTCGCTCGCGATCGATTCGGCGAGAAACCTTTGTATTATGCGCCGACGAATGAAGGCAAATGTTTGGTGTTCGCCTCCGAGATGAAGGCGCTGTTTCCCTTTCCTGGCTTGAACGATCGCCTCGATGTTGCCGCTGTGGCTCAGTTCCTGACCGTAGGATATATACCCGCACCCAGAACTCATCTACAAGGAGTGCGCAAACTGATGTCGGGCGAGGCGCTCTCGTTAGATAGCGACAAGGGTTTGCGAACGTGGCGCTATTGGCAGCCGAGAGTCGAACCCGACGGAAAACCTCCGAGCCGGGAAGATGCTGTTGAGAACGTTCGTGCCCGCATTCTGGAGTCCGTTCGTTTGCGACTAAGAAGTGACGTGCCGATCGGCGCATTTCTCTCTGGCGGAGTAGACTCGACCTATATTGCTGCGGCGATTCGTGAATTACAACCAGCCGCCAAGCTCAGCACCTTCTGTGCCTCGTTTGACGATCAGCAGCTAAACGAAGCTCCTTACGCTCGTATGGTTGCGGAACATCTGGGAACGGATCACCACGAAGTTCATTTCTCATCGAGCGATGCATTGTCGATCTTCGACGCCCTGATCGATCATTACGACGAGCCCTTCGGAGACGCGTCGATGTTTCCGACTTTCGCGGTTTGTCAGGCGGCACGGCAAATCTGCAAGGTCATGCTTTCTGGTGACGGAGGCGACGAGTGCTTCGGGGGATACACCGAGATGTTTGGCTATTATCGCTGGAATGGTGTTCGCCGGATCCCTTTGGCCAGGGCTGCATCCAAGCGCCTTAATCACCTCTGGAGGAGTAGTTGGAGAGGAGTTGGATTGTTGGGCTTCCTGTCGAAGAACGATTGGGAACTACTATTGCCGCAGCAACTTCGGGATGCGACCACATCGTATTTCCTGCCGGACCATAGAGCAACTGCGGACGTTGGACTGCGCGAACTTGAGGTGCGCGCCCTGGAGCATGCTCGTCTTCCCTATCCTCTTTCTGCGCTTGAATCCACCGCATCCTCCTACTTACCAGAACAGATCTTGGTCAAGGTCGATCGCGCCAGCATGCGCGCTTCCCTGGAATGCCGGGCGCCTTTTTTGAGTCCGGAACTAATCCATTTTGTAACCAGCTTGCCGCTCGACTATCACTTTCGCGCGGGGATGGGCAAGGCAATTCTTCGCGACGCGCTGCCCAGTTGGGTACCGGCCGAGATTCGCTGGAGGCAAAAACGCGGATTCACTCCGCCGCTGTGCGCTTGGCTCCGCAGTGAACTTAAAGAAAAAATGAAGCACAGTCTCGAGGAAGGGCTGGGAACACTCGGATACCTGCTAAATCCCCTACCGGCGAAAGAGTTATTCCGGCAGCATTTAGCGGGTTCTGATCACAGCAGCGCATTGTTCCGTTGGTTGGTTCTTTCACGTCGTTGCCATGACGCCGTCCTGCACTAAGGCCGACATTTAGGGTGGATTATTGATCGTTTCCAAGTCTGTGCTGCGCTACGGAGGGTTTGCACTCTCCGTTACCACCGCCCGCGTTGTCGGCACCATACTGACCGCAGCCACCTTTCCTTTCCTCGTGCGGCGCCTCGGTGTCGATGTTTATGGACTGTGGAGCTACGTGCTCGCGGTTTGTGCGTTCACGGGGCTGCTGGCAAATCCAGGGCTCACTTCCTATGCCGCCCAGCAGGTAGCGGCCCGCCGCGAAGCAGCCTTCGAGACTATTTCCGATGTATTGATCCTTCGCGTCCTCGCGAGCGGGATTGCGGTGTTCGCGGTCCTGGTGGTCGCCAGTTTCGAAGTTCGGCAGGATGTCCGCTTTCTCCTCAAGTGGTACGGAGTGGCCTCGGTATTGACTGGAAGTCTGTCACTGGATTATCTGCTGTCTTCGTTCGAACTATTCCATGTGCAATCCTTCATTTCGATCGCGCAGCAGAGTCTTTATGCGGTCGGCATTTTCACAATGATTCGATCGCCCAAGGACGTGATTTGGGTTCCAGTCAGTATCGTAGCTTCTGCATTTTTGACCAGCATGATTGGTTGGACGTTTCTGTGGCGCGCTGGATATCGGTTCCGATTTTCGATTGCCCCGCGGCGCTGGGGCGTAATCATGGTGCCCAGCTTGCACTACGCCGGATCTTCACTCATGTCGAATCTCTATCACCGGAGCGGACATGTCGCAGTTCGATGGTATCTCGGGGAACACGCTCTTGGTTTGTATGCCGCTGCTACTCGACTGGCCGACGTGCTGCGTAACTTTCTCTCGGTTACTCAGACCGTCTTAGGGCCGCGCATGGCCTTGCGCGCAAATTCCGCGGAAGGTCTTTCCCGGCTCACAAGGGTCGCTGCTTCAGTTCTAATCTGGTTCGGCGTTCCCTTGACTGCAGGCGGGATTGTAACCGCCCCGGTCGTTGTCCCGTGGCTGCTCGGTGCTCAGTTTAAGGAGGCGGCGCACGCGTTCCAGTGGGTCACCCCTTACATGATTACCGCACCCGCGGCGGTGCTGTTTTCGGGAACAATTCTCTACGCGATGGGTCGCCATCGGGCTTATTTCGTTTCCACATTGGCCGGTGCCGTCACAGCCGTCATTCTTTCTCTGATCCTACCCCCATTGTTCGGAGTAGCCGGTGCCTGCCTGGCCTTCGTGTTGGGCGAATTTGCGGTGGCGTTTTGCGCCTTCTTGCTCTGTCCGCCGGAGGTGCGCGCTGCCGCGAACACACCACTTCTGAGCGTTGCGGTGATCGCCAGTATGATCATGGGGGCTGCATTATGGATTGCGGTTCCCCGGCATTTGCCACCATTAGTTTTGATAGGTCTGGGGTGTGCAGTCTATGCCATTAGTTGGGCGGGAATCGGCCGCAATTTGCTGAAAAGGGAACTCGAAGGCTTTGCATAATGCCCAATGAATGAAGACACCGGTTTCGTCGGGGCGCTAGAATCAATTTTTTTACGTTGAGAACTCGGGGAGTGATTGAGTGGGATTAAGTGCGAAGCGGATTTTGCTGACAGGTGGCGCAGGTTTCATTGGCTCTCACGTTGCGGAGGCCCTGATCCGCCGCGGGGCGACATTGTCCATTGTCGACAACCTCGATAATTTCTATCCTCTCAGCCGCAAGCAACTCAACCTGCAAGAGATTCGCGACGCAGGAGACTTTGAGTTTTTTGAGGCGGACATAAGGGACATGGATGCGCTCCGAAAAATCGCGGAGCGCGTCCAGCCTGAAATCGTTATTCACCTCGCCGCTCGCGCCGGAGTGCGGCCTTCGATTGAACAGCCTGCTTTGTATGAGAGCATAAACGTTGCGGGAACGGTGAACATTCTGGAAATCGCCCGCGAGATTAAGGCGCAGCGGGTGGTCTTTGGATCGTCTAGTTCAGTTTACGGAGTGACCAGCACGGTTCCGTTTTGCGAAGACGACCCGAAGACCCACCCCATCTCGCCCTACGCTGCCACGAAACTTGCGGCGGAGATGATGTGTTACACCTACGCGCATCTTTATGGTTTGACCACGCTTTGCTTGCGCTTCTTTACCGTGTATGGTCCTCGTCAAAGGCCCGATCTCGCGATCCACAAATTCACCGCCCTCATCGAGATGGGAAAGCCGATCCCGGTCTACGGAGACGGCTCCATGGGCCGCGATTACACTTATGTCGACGACATCGTGGCTGGCGTGGTCGCGTCTGTCGAATATGCGCCGGACCAAAAACTGCCATTTGAGATCTTCAATCTGGGAAACTCCCACCCCGTGCGCCTTGCCGAGTTGATTGCTCAACTGGAAGCAGCGACTGGAAAAAAAGCACTGCAACAGCGCTTACCCAATCAGCCGGGAGATGTTCCCATCACCTGGGCAAATATCGACAAGGCGAAGCGACTTCTAGGATATTCACCGAGGACATCGATGGAACAAGGTTTGAGAAATTTTGTTGCTTGGTATCGAGCGACCGCCGCGAACGAGACCTAGGGTAATAGCTGAGAGAATGCAATTGGATCGGATTAAAAAAGGGAACTCGAACGAGTCTCACCGAGGATTGCTCAAAGTCGGAGTTCTCCTCTCCGGACGAGAGAAATTCAGTCCCTTCTACGGCGGGGCGCTTGCACGCTGGACGTACGAGGTCTACAGCCGGTTAAGGGATCAATTCGAAGTGACGGTGTTTGGCTTTCCCACTGCCGGAGAGCAACTGTACAACCTGTCTCACCGTACCAGTGGCGCGTGGAGAATCTGCAATCTCATCGCCCCGATTCCGTTCTTGCGCCGCTTCGACGAACCGCTCTGGTTGTGGAGCTTGATCGGCTCCCTGCGTCAGCTCGATGTGGTGCACATTCACAACCGTCCCCAATGGGTCCGTGAGCTACGCCGGATGAAGTACCAGGGGAAAATCTGGCTCCATCTGCAGAACAATCATCTTGGTCACTGGGCGGCAGACGCGCTGGAAGCCCTGGCCCCGCAACTGGACGGCGTCGCTGTCTGCAGCTCATATTTGCGCGACACATTCGCCAGTCGATCCCAGACCTTGGCGGCCAAGACCGAGGTAATCTTTAACGGAGTCGACACCAAACTGTTTTACCCTCGAGAAGAAGCTCGCGAAGCCAAGACCATCTTCTTCGTCGGACGTTTCGACGAGGAAAAGGGAGTTCTCCAACTGGTTCGCGCATACGCCCGCGTACTCGATCGTCACCCGGACGCGGTCCTCGTGATTGGGGGAACCACCGGTTTCGGAGTCCACCGAGAAACCGATTATGTGCGTAAAGTACGGGATGCGGCGCAATCATTAGTGCGCAATCAGAAAGCGCGTATCCATTTTCCGGGATATATTCATCATGACAGGGAGCTGCCGTCCTNNCAGAGCGACGGTTTTCACCAGCCCCTCTTTATTTCAGGAGCCCTTCGGTTTGGTGAATGCCGAAGCTATGGCCTGCGCCACTCCAGTCGTTGGTTCAAGCCGCGGAGGCATTCCGGAGGTGTTGGGTGAGGCGGGAATACTGGTGAATCCCGACGAAGCGGAGGGGTTTGCGGCCGCACTCTCGAATCTTCTCGAACGGACGGAGTATCGAGCCGCGCTGGGACACGCAGCTTACCTGCGCTGTCTGGAAATGTTTGATTGGCACATTATTGCCCAGCAGTGGGCAGCATTTCTTAAGGAGGTTGGAAGCAAGAGTAGCCCCGTTTGATTTCCTATCCCCCCATGAAGAAGTTATTAGCTCGGGTTGTTGAAACGTTGCCGGAGTCTGCTCAGGTACAGATACGCGAACGATACTGGCAAATCAAGAGCAGGTTGCTCTACCAATCGCTCTACCGCGCGCTTGATCTTGAGCACACACTCCGGTCGGGACTGACCCTAAGAGTTGCCAGCAAGGGTGAGTGGTGGACCTACAATGACATCTTTGTCGATGGCGAATACGATGTTCCAATTTACGCGGCTCTTAATGATCGCTCGCACGTTGGGCCGTTCGTTGTGCTGGATCTCGGCGCCAACGTCGGTTATTTCGCGTTTCGAGTGCTTGATCTAATCGGCCAGCAGGAATGGGCGCGCCTAACTCCCGAAATTACCATGATCGAAGGCAGCCCTAAAACGTTTTCGGACCTGGAGAAGCGGATTCAATCCCAGCCGCAGCTTGGAACGACAGTGCGCATGGTCCAAGGATTAGTTGGACTCCAGCGAGGCAGTGGGGTCATCCGGGAAAGCGCACTCCATGTGAAAAGCACCACCGTCGACGTACCTGCGGGGCATGGGGTCACAGTCGGCTTCGTTGATCTGGATTCGCTCATGGGCGACAAGTCTGAAATTGATCTCTTGAAATGCGACATCGAGGGAGCCGAGTTGGTGTTCGTTCAGAATTATGCTGGCCTTCTTCGTAAGGTCAAACACGCTGTATTCGAGTTGCATCACGATCAGTGCGACACGAAGAAATGTGTAGGAGCATTGGAAGAGTTGGGGTTTCACGAGACTATCCTGCGGGCCAACAGTTCATTTTCCGTCAGTTTGTTTTCAAGAAACTAGATCCATTTTCCGCCTCGGCGAGGATCGATTTGCAGACAACTGTTGGGTGGCCGTCCAGACGGTATAGATC
>PLBX01000178.1 GCA_003135495.1 Acidobacteriaceae bacterium
CCGCTTGGCTCCCGGCCGCGTTACGGCAAAGAAGAGTAGGGATGCCGAGAAGAGTGAAGAGAAAAGTGAAGGGAAAAGTTCGTGGAGCGCGACCCCTTACTTCGATCCTTCTTCCAAATACATATGGGATATTGTTCTCGACAGCGCCGGCACACTTTATGTCGCGACTGGCGATCACGGCGAGATTTATAAAGTCACCGCCAACGGTCAGAACTCGCTTTTTTTCAAAAGCGATGAAGTTCACATCCGTGTTCTCGCCGTCGATTCCGTCGGCAATTTGATCGCTGGGTCGGACGGCAGCGGACTGGTCTATCGCATCGCTCCCAATGGAGATGCTTTTGTTCTTTACAGCGCACCCAAAAAGGAAATCACCGCCCTTGCCATCGACCAGGCCGGAAATATCTTTGCCGCGGCAGCGGGAGAGAAGCGCGGTGGCACCGCAACTACTAGCGGCAGCATAAGCCTTACACTGGGCGCTTCGACGCAGACCTCGCCTGCCCCTGGCGGCAACACTAATGTGACCACAGCGCCGGCGGCGCCTTCTTCAACTTCTTCGCCGTCATCGTTTCCGGCTCCCGGGATGGGCGCAACAGGTGGCTCGGAAATCTACCGCATTGCCCCCGATGGCGCCCCCGAGCGCTGGTGGAGTTCGCACGAGGATCTTGTCTATGCCTTGAGCTTTGATCAGAATGGACGGTTACTTGCCGGCACCGGGAATCGCGGCCACATTTTCGCCATCAATGGGGTCGATGATTTCACCGACCTGATCAAAGCCAGTACCACTCAAATTACCGCTTTTGCCCCTGCGTCCGGCAAAGGACTTTATGCTTCCGGAAGTAATCTGGGGAAAATTTTTCTTCTCGGCCCAGCACCCGAGTCTGAAGGAACCTACGAAAGCGATGTTTTCGACGCGCACATCTTCTCGATGTGGGGACGCGCCAACTTAAGGTCTGCCGGCAATGTCGAGCTTTACGCGCGCAGCGGAAACGTCGACAATCCAGACCGCAACTGGAGTCGTTGGGCGTCCGTCGATATTTCTGCCGGATCAGCGCTCAAGGTCCCTCCAGCCCGCTTTGTGCAGTGGAAATCTGTTCTCCATGCCGGCAGTCCCGCGCCTCGCGTTGACGACGTGATTCTTTATTATCTGCCCAAGAACATTGCGCCCGAAATAGATGAGATCACCGTCCAGCCTGGTTATCGGTATCAGCCGGTTTCGCATGTGATAGCCAGCGAAGCATCCACATCCGGGCAGTCGCGTTTCGATTCACCCTCTCCTGCGGTACGCGATCGCGATTCGGTTGCTGTCCGCTGGTCGGCACATGATGATAACGATGACCAGCTTGTATTCACCATTTATTACCGCGGTGACGGCGAGTTGCGCTGGCTGCTATTGAAAAACAATGTAACCGACCACTTCTATTCCTTCGACTCCAGCCTTCTACCCGACGGTGGTTATACGGTTAAAGTCATCGCATCGGATGCGCCTTCGCATTCACCCGGAGAGGCGCTCTATGCCGAACGCGTTTCCGACCGCTTCGAAGTCGATAGCACGGCCCCCGTCATCGAAGGCCTGAATGCGGGGCTCGATGGAAAACGAATCCATGTCCGCTTTCATGCCAAAGATTCTTTTTCACCAATTAAACGGGCGGAATACTCGTTGGACGGCGGCGATTGGCAGTTCGTTGAGCCGGTCGGGAAAATATCGGATTCGAGAACGGAAGATTACGATTTTAACGTCTCTATCCCCCAAACTAATTTGCTGCCTCCATCGCCTTCCATGTCCGCCAGCATGGCCGATGACCATGTCATCGTGGTTCGCGTATATAACCACTACGACAATCTAGCCACTGCAAAAACTGTGCTCCGCGGTAAATAGCGGTTTACGAAATGCTGAAACCGCCACGTTGCTTGGATGATATATATCGTAGTACGATATATATATGTCGCGAGACGATATAAATAGCTCTAAGAAGGCGACTCCTCAGCCCGATTATCAATCTCTCGCGGAACTGCGCTACCAGATTCGCCGGTTCCTGCATTTCAGCGAGCAGGCCGCCCGCCAAGCCCGAATTGAGCCCAATCAGCATCAGTTTCTTTTGGCTTTGAAGGGGCTGCCTGAAAATATGCGGCCCACTATCGGCATCCTTGCCGGCCGTCTACAAATTCGTCCGAACAGCGCCGTGGAGCTAGTTAATCGTCTGTCAAAAGCTGGCTTTGTAAAGCGCCGCCGCGATAGCGACGACGGTCGTGAAGTCTTGCTTGTGCTCACTGCAAAGGGTGAGGCAGTTCTTCACGAACTTTCGTTGCACCACAGGGCGGAATTGCAGACCGCGGGTCCAGTGCTCATGGCAGCTTTGCAAGCGGTGCTCAAGCAGGCAAGACCAAAGCTGAACTCAGGCAAAACTTAGGCAAATTTTAAGGAACAATAAATGGCTATAACCGAAGAAAGAAGCAATCCAGAGGCTCGCCCTGTTGTCTCTGATCTCGATGCGCTTGGAACCCCGGCCCAATTTCGCATGGTATTGATATCCGGCTTAGCCGCGGGCGTCGGCCTCCTCGCCGGAGTAGTGGCCTATGTTCTGTATCGCCTCATAGGGCTGTTCACCAACATATTTTTCTTTCATCGCTTTTCCGCCGACTTCAGCAGCGCGCGCCTGAATCATCTGGGTCCTTGGGTGATTGTTACTCCTGTGATTGGCGGAATCGTAATCGGCTTCATGGCGAAATATGGCAGTTCGAAAATCAAGGGGCACGGAATTCCCGAAGCGATGGAGGCGGTCCTGACGTCCCGCAGCCGCATCGAAGCCAAGGTAGCAATCCTGAAACCGCTCTCGGCCGCGATCGCCATCGGAACAGGCGGCCCGTTCGGCGCCGAAGGTCCGATCATCATGACCGGCGGCGCNNGGCATGTCCGCCACTTTCAACACTCCAATTGCCGGAGTCATTCTTGCGATTGAATTGCTTCTCTTCGAATTCAAATCGCGCTCCTTCATTCCACTGGTGATTGCCAGCACTCTTGCTACTGCCGTGCACCTGCAACTGCTGGGCAGCGGCCCGATGTTTCAAGTCGCGCCTATGGACTTCAGCGTCCCTCGCGCGCTGCCGTTTTATCTTTTACTCGGAGGCATTTGTGGTCTAGCTGCGGTTGGCTTCAGCAAGGCGCTCTACTGGATCGAAGATCAGTTTGAAAAACTTCCCATCGACGATCTTTGGTGGCCAGCCATCGGCGCTCTCGGCCTCGGCATCATCGGATATTTCGTCCCGCGAGTTCTGGGCGTGGGTTACGACACTATTACCGATATATTGAATGCCCGCCTCGCCATCGGCCTGCTCCTGGTCGTGATGATCGCCAAGGGGGCCGCGCTGATTATCTCCCTCGGATCGGGAACCTCCGGCGGCCTGCTCGCTCCCATGTTCATGTCGAGTGCGGCGATGGGCGGCGCGTTTGCCATGATCGCCAACCGCATTTTTCCTGGCGCTCATCTTTCCCCGGGGGCATTTGCATANNGCATTGGTCGCCATGGGCGCCGTGTTCGGCGCGGCGTCTCGCGCGACCTTCACGTTCATCATTTTTGCCTTCGAAATTACGCGCGACTACAACGCTGTGCTGCCGCTCATGCTGGTAAGCGTGATCGCCGCAGGTATCGCGATCTATCTTATGCCGCACGCCTCCATCATGACGGAGAAGCTGGCCCGCCGCGGTTTGCGAATTCATCAGGATTACGAAGCAGACATTATGCAGCAGATGCGAGTCGCGGAGACCATGGAACGCATCGCGCCTATAATCGGCGCTGGTGTGCGGGTTGGTGAGCTCGCCGAACGCATCGCGCGCCGCGATCCCGAAGTCAGTCGCCATCAGGCTCTGCTGGTCGTAGATGATAAGGCGCAACTCGAAGCCATCATCACTCGTGGTGACATTCTCCGTGCGCTCGACCGCGAGCCCAGCGGAGTTGCGACGGTGCTCGAAAGTGGAACTCGAAAGCTTGTGGTAACGTATCCGGATGAAACGCTATCTGACGCCGTCGACAAAATGTTGCGCCACAATGTCGGCCGTCTGCCCGTGGTCGAGCGCGCGAATCCCAGGCAAATCGTAGGCTATTTTGGACGGCCCAATGTTATGGCGGCCCGGCTTCGCCGGATGGAAGAAGAGCAAATCCGCGAACGCGGATGGATTGGGAGACGGGATGTGGGTGGAATGAGCGCGGCCGAAAGTAGCATCAGTCCCGTTGCCGACCCGCCTAAGCAGAACTCTCAAGCAGATTAAGTACGTGTTGTCTCTCGCCGCTGCTTCTTACTGCTGCGCGAAAATAATGGACGCATTTGGGTTGGCGCTGTCCACATCCATCATAAAGAAATCCTGTATTTCGCACCCAACGGTTTGCCCGCCGCAGCCGGAAGTATCGAGCGCGTAAATCACATAGTTCTGCGGGGCGGGAGTAGTCAACGCGATCGTCCCCGTCCCGAAGCTAGTCATCGTATAAGAACCGGTCAATGTTTGAGTTTGAACGCCGGTAGTGGAAGACAAGTATTGCGTTCCTCCGACGACATTGGCGTCTCCGTTTCCCGGGTAGGTCAGCAGCAGATTGGAAGCAATCGGATCCACAGTGTTGCTGCCGCTGGCAGTGGTCGCTGCGGCGTATGTTCCCGGCAACTCTGAAGCCGCAAAAACGCCGCCGCTTGTTTTTCCCTGTGGATTCATGGTCCCGGTCATTACAGATGGACTGGACTGGTCAAGCAGGAATCCCCGATTTGCTCCCGTGGCATAAAGAACGAAGGGCAGTGGCGCCGCAACCGGGCTCACAGTCGGATTTCCGAGCATGTTGAACGTGTATCGGCCGTTAGTGCCGCTGGCGGCGTAGGTGTATACAAATGGCGACTTGGAGGGGACAGAGACGATCATGCCGGCGTCGTTCTGATCGAATTGGCCGAAGAAGTTTCCATTGCCATCCGTCGTGCCCAACGTCAGCGAGACGTTGGCGCAAGGTGGCACGGTACACGTGCTATTCGCCGCCGTCACTGTTCCTGTCAGCGCGGAAACGGAAGTGCCTTTGAATGCGGCGTTGTTGTAAGTCTGGGTCGAATCCTGCAGCACCATGGTGCCGGAGACTGCTGGATTAGAGTCGGTGGAGATCACATAGAAAGTTAGTGGAGTCGTCTTCCCCGCGTTTCCAGAAGCAATAAAGAAATCGAAAGTCATGGCGACGGGCGAAGTGAGAGTCAATTTCCAGGAGCCGTTGCCATTTGGTGAATAGTTCCCGGTAATTGCGCAGGGTGAAGCGCAAATGCCGTTGCTGCTGTTCCCGTTATCGTTCACATCCATTTGGCCGCCGGTTATATTGCCGCTGCCGCCGCTGCCATTCATGGGAAGAACTCCGGCATAGCCGATGCGATTTCCGACGGCATCGACACCGGTGAGTCCGAACGCGAAGGTTTGGGCGCCTTTAAAAATGGAGGGTGAAACTGATATCTTCGCGATGCCGGAGCCGGTACCATGACCGTCCGATTCGATCATCTCAATGTCCCCATCGCCGTCGAGAACTGCCTGAAATGTATTCGGGTATGCACCGGTCGTAAGCGTCAAAGTCCCTGCATTATTCGAGTTAGGATCCGAGGTAGCGATAGGAGAATAGCCGCCGGTGATCGAATAGTGCGCCACTCCATTCGAAGTCAATGCGTCTTCCGCCCCCGAAGTAACCGTGCCATTTGATACTGTAAACGTGCCAACCAAGGCAACGGCGCCATTGCTGTTGTATCCGGAAAACTGGAATGCGTACGTGCCGCTCACACGGGATGGCACGACAGAAACTAAGGCGACGGTGCAATTTGTGGGATTGCTGCAGCCTGCGGTATCAGTTGTTGAAGTGGCTGATATCTGGATACAGTCTTTGCTCGTAGTGCAACTGTCCACAGCTTTGTAATAGGCCAATCCGGATGCGTTAGAGTCCTGAGAAAAGGTGCTGCAGGGCGCTTTGCTTGCCACTACAGTGCAAGTCCAGGTAAACGTTTGAGGCGCATCGTCAGGGATGGCCACGGCGGTGAATTGTTGAGTTAGCCCACTGCCCATGCTCAGCGTGGTCGGTGCGACGACGGTGGTGATGTCGACCACTCCCAAAGCCAGCGGGCCGCTGATAGAGGAGTCGGAGGCCAGCGTTGCTGTCACCGTCGCTGACCCGGTACCGGAAGCTACGAAAATCGCCGTCGCCGGCGTCGTGGCGGGAGTAACGGGCGTCAAGGTGCCGGGGCCGCTCAGGCTCCAGTTAACCGCCGTCGTAGTGGAGTTCGACACCGTCGCCGTGAGCGTAAGCTTCTGAGTCACGTAGACCGCGCCTGGGTTCACATTTTTCGGCGACGTAATGGCGACCTCAATTGTCACCGGAGGGGGAACAACACCGTTTCCGCCCTTAGCGCAGCCGCTTGCCAGCGCCAGGCTCATCAAGGCAACCGCAAATAAACAATTCTTTATGTTTGTCATGATCATGATCAATCTCGAAGAAATCCACATAGAGTCTCTGCCGGAAGATATCTCGGGAAACTCATCTTCTAATCTTGGGGGAGTGATCGAAGTATAGAAGCAGCCTTAAGGCCAACGTGTTGTTCAATCAGCGAGTTAAATGTAACTGAATTATGGCCATTTTGTCTGCTGCTGCGAGGAGGTGGGTTTGAACAGGAGAGCGATGCGCAAGAAATTGCAGCTTAGGGAAGGGAAATCCAACTAATTATTCCGAACTGCGGAGATCGAACCTGGTAGTTTGGACCCTAGTTGTTTGGACCCTGGTAGTTTGGACGCTTCGGCGATTTGGAAAAGAGGCACGTTCTGGCGATCCTCAGC
>PLBX01000451.1 GCA_003135495.1 Acidobacteriaceae bacterium
GAATTCATCAAGAACCAGCCGCTCAAAGGCATCCGCGTTTCGGCCTGCCTCCATGTCACTGCCGAAACCGCAAATTTGATGATTGCTTTGCGCGACGGCGGCGCCGACGTGGCTCTGTGCGCGTCGAACCCGCTGTCGACTCAGGATGACGTTGCGGCTAGCCTCGTCCGCGATTACAACATTCCAGTTTTCGCCATCAAGGGCGAGGATAACGACTCCTACTATTCGCACATCATGGCAGCCGTCGACCACAAGCCGCAGTTCACGATGGACGATGGCGCCGATCTCGTCTCCGTGTTGCACACCAAGCGCACCGCCGAACTGGCGAACGTGATCGGAGGCACGGAAGAGACGACGACCGGTGTGATTCGCCTACGCGCCATGGCCAAGGAAGGCGTGCTGCGTTATCCGATCGTCGCCGTCAACGATGCCGACACGAAGCACCTGTTCGACAATCGCTACGGCACGGGACAATCCACGATTGATGGCATTATCCGCGCCACAAACTTTTTGCTCGCGGGATCGAAATTCGTGGTCGCCGGCTATGGCTGGTGCGGACGCGGTCTTGCTTCCCGCGCGAGGGGCGCTGGAGCCGAAGTGATTGTCACCGAGATCGATCCGACTAAAGCCCTCGAGGCCGTAATGGACGGCTTCAGGGTGATGAGCATGGAAGAGGCTGCCAAGATCGGCGACGTTTTCTGCACCGTCACCGGCAACAAAAATGTGCTCGCCAAGCAGCACTTCGCAAATATGAAGGACGGCGCCATCATCTCGAACTCGGGACACTTCAATGTTGAGATCGATATTCCGTCGCTCGAGAAATTGTCCTCGTCGAAGCGCACCACTCGCGACTTCGTCGAGGAGTACACCATGAAAGACGGTCGCCGCATTAACCTGCTCGGCGAAGGCCGCTTGATCAACCTCGCAGCCGCCGAAGGCCACCCCGCTTCAGTGATGGATATGAGCTTTGCCGATCAGGCCTTGTCGTGCGAGTACATGGTCAAGAACCATGCCTCGCTCGAAAAGAAGGTTTACACCGTGCCGGTTGACCTCGATAAGCGCGTCGCCAAACTGAAGCTCGAGTCACTGGGCATCAAGATTGACCGCCTGACCTCAGAGCAGGAAGAATATTTGGCTAGCTGGAACGAGGGAACATAAACAACGGTTGTCAATTTTCAGTTGTCAGTAAGTACTCAGTTTTGCAGGGTGGCGAAAGCCGCCCTTTTCGTTTCCGGCGCCGTCTCTGGGTGTCGCGTTCGCGATACACCGCCTTCTTAGCTGTTACACATCTTTGGGGGCTCAATTCTTATCAAGCTTTTCGTGCCCACGCCGATAGAAGGCACAGGCAGGAGTCTATGGCCATGAACGCCAAAGTACTGCTGATCGAGGACAGCAAATTTCTACGGATAGCCACGGAACGCGCCCTGCTCAAAGCCGGCTTTCAAGTGGTCGCCGCTGCTGACGGTGAAGGAGGACTAAAGGCCGCCAACGAGAGTCTCCCGGACATTATTCTGCTCGACATGATGCTCCCCAAAATTAGCGGGCTCGATGTTCTGAAGGCCCTCAAAGCTAACTCCGCCACCGTGCACATTCCAGTAATTGTGCTGACCAGCCTGTCGCAGAGAAATGAGGAAAAACTCGTGGGCGACGGCGCAGTGGCATACATCGAGAAGTCCGCCCTAGGGCTTGACGAGGGTTCCTCCAGTCTGGTGGCCGCCATGCGGAAGATCATCGCGCAGGTCGATCATCAGAAAAAGGTGGATCTTCGCCTGCGGGAATTAGCCGCAAAAAAGGCCGTCGCAGGCTAACCACCAGCTGCAAGACAAGAGGCGACCCCCTAGAAAACCCCTCAGCAATCTTTGCCGTAGCGATAGAATTATCCGCATGTATCACTACGATCCCTCAACCGCTCTCGAAGAACTTACGGAAGAAGCAATTCTCCCTAACCCCGTTCACGTGCGCGACATGATGCTGCGCCATAAACTTACCGCTGACCAGTCACTCGATCTGAATCGCATCTTTGTGGAATATCAGAAATTTTTCGGCGAGGCCCAGAAACTAGGCAAAGAAATTCTGAAGCGCTTGGCAGCGTAGTCTTCCCTTCTCACGTAGCGGCGGATGCATTCGCCCGCCAGCGCGAAGCCCCGCCACTTAACTGTCGATATTCCTCAGGAGCGAAGATCACGCCCTGCCGTGGATCTTAGCCCACCACCAGCGCACTCCCACAAACAGAAAGCGCCAGTCCTGAAAGAACTCAGGAGGCTTGCCCTCAAACGCATGGCCGATGAATTGGAAAAGCCACCCGGCCAGGAACAGAGCCAGCCCGTACATCCACAGCCGGTGAACGAAGATACTCGCAATAAAAACCGCTATTGAGAGCAGGATGAGGGGAATGCCGAGCGTGTGGCACACGCGATTCACGGGATGCTGATGACTGGAACCGTATTGAGAAATCCACTGCTCGTCAGTGCGTCCGCCCAACATGCGGGGGATGATATCACGATCCGACTAGACGGCAAGCGCACAGAGACATCCCTCCTGCAACAAAGTTGCATCTGATACCCGCTGGAATAAAGTCGATTTTTAAAAAGGAGCTACCTCATGACCGAAGTCACGGATTCTGTTCCGAATCAAGATGAACCATCAGAGATTGACAAGAAAAAAATCAACCCGTTCAGCGAAGAGGAAAAGCACGGCGACGAGGCCAAACGCCGCGCTCCCGGAAGCCAGGAAGAATATCAAGGCGATCCGTCAGTGCAGCGTCGCAGCCCGGGCGTTGGCGATGATCCCGACGCCGACCCCGAAGAAAGCGACAAGAGGAAAATCGCGTAGCATGCCGAACAGTGGAGCGACGGGCGTCCCCGCCCGTCCACCACTGAAGAGAGTCCAGCGCGCCGCACTTCACGAGACCCGCACTCCCCGAGAGGCACTACAGCGGGATATTCCCGTGCTTCTTCGGCGGATTCTTGTCCCGCTTATTCTCTAGCATTTCGAGCGCCTGAATCAGCTTCTTTCGCGTTTCGCGAGGTTGAATCACAGCATCCACGAACCCGCGATCGGCGGCCACATAAGGATTAGCCAGACGGTCGCGGAATTCCTCAATCTTCTGCTGACGGGCCGCTTCCCGATCCTCCGCCCCATCCAACTCGCGCTTGTAAACGACATCCACCGCGCCTTCCGGCCCCATGACCGCAATTTCGGCGCTCGGCCAGGCATAGTTCACGTCAGTGCGAATGTGCTTTGACGCCATAACACAATACGCGCCGCCGTACGCCTTGCGCGTGATCACCGTAACTTTGGGCACGGTCGCTTCCGCAAACGCGTACAGCAACTTCGCGCCATGCCTGATGATTCCGCCATACTCCTGCTGCGTGCCGGGCAGGAAGCCGGGAACGTCTTCAAACGTCACCAGCGGAATATTGAAGCAGTCGCAGAAGCGCACNNAAGCGCACAAAGCGCGCGCCCTTCACCGAGGCATTGATATCGAGCGTGCCGGCAAGCATCGCCGGCTGATTGGCCACGATTCCAACCGGCTTCCCGTTGAAGCGCGCAAAACCAACGACGATGTTCTTCGCGTAGTGCTCATGAATTTCAAAAAAATAACCGTCGTCTACCACCGTATGTATCACGTCTTTTATGTCGTACGGCATGTTCGACTGCTCGGGAATGAGCGTGTCGAGCTTCTCGTCGATGCGATCGATGGGATCAGTGCAAGGTTTGCGCGGCGGGTCTTCCAGATTATTCGACGGAATAAAACTCAACAGCTCTCGCACCATCGATAGACACTCCGCATCATCGCGACACAGAAAGTGCGCCACTCCGGAAGTCTCGTTGTGGGTGTGCGCTCCGCCAAGCTGATCTTTCGTGACCTCTTCGTGCGTCACGGTTTTGATCACGTCCGGGCCGGTAATGAACATGTAGGAAGTCTGGTCCACCATCAAAATGAAATCGGTAATGGCAGGCGAATACACGGCACCACCCGCGCACGGTCCCATGATGGCGGAGATCTGCGGAACCACTCCGCTATAAAGAGTGTTGCGCAAAAAAATGTCGGCGTAGCCGGCCAGCGACATCACGCCTTCCTGAATGCGGGCGCCGCCGGAATCGTTGAGGCCGATCACNNACGGTGAAGTCCTGCGCGAAAACAAAAACCAGCCGTCCTTCGATGCGGCCATATCCGGTAATAAAGCCATCGCCATAATATTTTTGATCGGCCATTCCGAAGTCGTTGCAGCGGTGTGTGACCAGTTTGTCTGTTTCCTCGAAGGTGCCCTCGTCGAGCAGAAACTCAACGCGCTCGCGAGCTGACATCTTGCCCTCTTTATGCTGGCGCTCACGCCGCTGCGCGCCGCCGCCTTCCTGCGCCATCTGATCCCGTTTTTTCAGCTCCGCTATCTTCTCTTCAAGTTTCATAGGCAGACATTATAGGTGAGGGCTATTTCCGCGACACGTCAAAACCTGTACCACAGGGAGCACAGGGAGTACAGAGGAGCACAAACGAACCTCCACACAGGTTGTTTTGGTTTCCCTGTGTAGGGTTCCCCCTGTGTTCCTCTGTGCTCCCGGTGGTAAAGGTCTTACTTGCGGTGCGCAAAACGTGCGTCTCACGCCCGCGTGGCGGCGGCATCGAACAGATTCAGAAATTCTATTTTCTTCTCCGCCGGAAGGAACGACGCCTCAAAAGAATTGCGCGCCAACTCGCGCAGGTGCTCGTCTGTGAAACCAAACGCTTCCTGCACCAGCGCATACTCCTCAACCAACGAAGTGCGAAACATGGCAGGATCGTCGGTATTGAGCGTCAGCATCAGCCCCTGATCGAAGTAACGCCGCACCGGATGCTGCGCAAGATCGGCGCAACAGCCGGTTCGGAGATTACTGCTCACGCAGATTTCAATCGGCACCTGGCGCTCGGCCAACTCTTCCATCAATTCCGGATCCTGCCCCGCCGTGAGTCCATGCCCGATGCGCTCTGCCTTGAGGTTCAGCGCGCCCCAAATCGACTCCGGTGCCGCACTCTCCCCCGCGTGTGCCGTGAGATGCAAACCATGTTCCGCAGCGCGCGGATAAACCCCTGCAAACCACTCCGGGGGCCCGGCACGTTCGTCGCCGCCAATGCCAAACGCAGCTACATTTCGATCGCGAAACTGGATCGCCAGATCAAGCACGCTCTGAGCCTTCTCCGCGCCAAACTGCCGGATCGCATCAAAAATCCACAACACCGACACGCCGAAATCTTTTTCTCCGCGCTGGCGGCCGCGTTCCAGCCCCTCAAAAATCGCGGTGAAATTCTGCTTGCGCCACAGACATACTCCGACCGAAACAATCACTTCGGCGTGAAGAATGTTTTGCGCTTTCAGCCGATCCATCAGCCGGTAGGTAATCAACTCGTAGTCTTCGGGAGTGCGTAAGTGTCCGGTCACATCTTTGAATGCTGAAAGGAAACCTGCGAAGTCTTTGTAGTTGTAGAGTTGCTCCACATCGGCGAGAGAGGCGCCTTCCATCGCGTGACGCTGACGCAACTGCAACAGAGTGGATGGCTCGATGGATCCTTCAAGATGAAGATGCAGCTCTGCCTTCGGCAG
>PLBX01000299.1:0-582 GCA_003135495.1 Acidobacteriaceae bacterium
ATCGTGATGATCGAGAATATTTCTCGATATATAGAAGAGGGTGAAAAGCCAATGGAGGCGGCGCTCAAGGGCGCGGAACAAATTGGCTTCACGATTGTGTCCTTGACCGTGTCGCTGATTGCGGTTCTCATCCCGCTGCTCTTCATGGGNNCGCTGACCCTGACGCCGATGATGGCGGCGCGCATTTTGCGGCATCAGCCCAAGGAGCAACAAGGACGTTTTTACCGCGCCTCGGAGCGTGTTTTCGAACGCATGATCGCGTTCTACGGTCGCACTCTGAAGTTCGTTCTGGAATATCAAACCATCACTCTACTGGTGGCTCTGGGCACGCTGGTGCTCACTATTTTTCTTTACATCGTCATTCCCAAGGGATTTTTTCCCGTGCAGGATACGGGCGTAATTCAGGGGATCACGCAGGCTCCGGAGACGATTTCGTTTGAGGCAATGTCGCAGAAACAGCAGGAGGTCGCGAAGATTATTCTGGCCGACCCCGCCGTGCAGAGTCTTTCTTCGTTTATCGGGGCTGACGGCACGAACACTACACTTAACAGCGGACGAATGTCGATCAACCTGAAGCCGCTC